>NZ_JAQITG010000013.1:0-48942 GCF_028618615.1 Bartonella sp. AU15XJBT | reverse complement strand
GTGTTGAAATGTTCCGTAAGCTTTTAGATCAAGGTCAAGCGGGTGATAATATTGGTGCTCTGCTTCGCGGTGTTGACCGTGAAGGGATTGAGCGAGGTCAAGTATTGGCGAAGCCCGGATCTGTTACACCTCATACACGTTTTAAAGCAGAGGCTTACATTTTGACGAAGGATGAAGGCGGTCGTCATACACCGTTTTTCACGAATTATCGCCCTCAGTTTTACTTCCGTACGACGGATGTTACGGGTATTGTCACGCTTCCAGAAGGAACGGAAATGGTTATGCCAGGGGATAATGTTGCGATGGATGTGTCTTTGATTGTTCCAATAGCGATGGAAGAGAAGCTTCGTTTTGCTATTCGTGAAGGTGGTCGTACTGTTGGTGCTGGTATCGTCTCTAAGATCATTGAATAAATAATGCTTGCTGAGCGCCTTGATTATTGAAGGCGCTTTATATGACAGGGAAATAAAGAGCATGAACAGTCAAAATATTCGTATTCGCTTGAAAGCGTTTGATCATAGAATTCTTGATACGTCGACGCGTGAGATTGTATCGACTGCTAAACGGACTGGTGCAAATGTCCGTGGTCCCATTCCGCTTCCGACGCGGATTGAGAAATTTACGGTCAATCGTGGACCACATATCGATAAGAAGAGCCGTGAGCAGTTTGAAATGCGTACGCATAAGCGTCTTCTTGATATTGTTGATCCAACACCGCAAACAGTGGATGCGCTTATGAAGCTCGATCTTTCTGCTGGTGTGGATGTAGAAATTAAGCTCTGAGGTTTGAGGACAGAAGGAACAGACCCGATGCGTTCAGGTGTAATAGCACAGAAGCTGGGCATGACCCGTATTTATAATGATGCTGGTGAACATGTGCCGGTGACAGTACTTCGTTTGGAGAATTGTCAAGTCGTTGCTCAGCGTACAGTTGAAAAGAATGGTTATACTGCTGTTCAATTAGGTGTAGGCTTTGCTAAGGTTAAGAATACTTCACAAGCTCTTCGTGGACATTTTGCTAAGGCTTCTGTTGAGCCTAAGTCCAAAATAGCAGAGTTTCGTGTGAGTCCCGATAATCTTCTTGATATCGGTACTGAGATTACGGTGGAGCATTTTGTTCCAGGGCAGCGCGTTGATGTGACGGGTACCAGTATTGGTAAGGGGTTTGCCGGTGTTATGAAGCGGCATAACTTTGGCGGGCACCGTGCTTCCCATGGTAATTCGATTACACATCGTGCTCATGGTTCTACGGGACAGTGCCAAGATCCTGGTAAAGTTTTTAAAGGGAAAAAAATGGCTGGCCATATGGGGCAGGTGCGTGTAACAACACAAAATATTGAAGTTGTTTCCACTGATATTGAGCGTGGTTTAATTTTAGTGCGCGGTGCTGTTTCTGGTTCTAAGGGTTCTTGGATTTTGGTGAGAGATGCCGTGAAGAAGCCGCTTCCTGATAATGCTCCAAAGCCTGCTGGTATTCGCCGTCTTGTGAAGGAGAAAACGGAAATGGTTGCTCCGGTGACGGAAGCCTCTGAAGTTGAGGGAGCCTAATAATGGATCTTGTAATTAAAACTCTTGATGGTCATGAAGCTGGTAAATTAAAGGTTTCTGAATCTATCTTTGATCTTGTTCCGCGTGAGGATATTTTACAGCGTGTTGTTCGTTGGCAACTTGCACGTCGTCAACAGGGAACCCATCAATCACAAGGGCGCTCTGATGTGTCACGCACAGGGGCAAAGATGTTTAAACAAAAGGGAACTGGGCGTGCGCGACATTCATCGGCCCGTGCTCCTCAGTTTCGAGGTGGAGGTAAGGCACATGGACCGGTGGCTCGTAGCCATGCGCATGATCTTCCTAAAAAGGTTCGTGCTCTTGGGTTACGTTTTGCTTTATCTGCAAAATTAAAAGCAAAAGATTTAATTGTTGTGGATGAGTTGACTATTAAGGATGCTAAAACGAAAAAGCTTGTTTCTCATTTTTCTAAGCTTGGGTTTAATAATGCTCTCTTGATTGGTGGTAAAGAGATTGATATTAACTTTTTCCGTGCGGCATCGAATATTCCTAATATTGATATTTTGCCCATTCAGGGAATTAATGTTTATGATATTTTGCGTCGCAGCAAACTTGTTTTATCAAAGGCAGCTGTTGAGGCTCTTGAGGAGCGTTTTAAATGACAGATCTTCGCCATTATGATATAATTATTAGTCCAGTTATTACTGAAAAGTCGACTATGATTTCTGAATATAATCAAGTTGCTTTTAATGTCGCGCCGAAAGCGACGAAACCTGAAATTAAGGCTGCTGTTGAGGCGCTTTTTAGCGTAAAAGTTAAAGCAGTTAACACGATAGTCCGTAAGGGTAAAGTGAAACGTTTTAAGGGTATTGTTGGTCGGCAGAGTGATGTCAAAAAAGCGATCGTAACTCTGGCCAGTGGTCAGACTATCGACGTTTCGACAGGTCTTTAAAGAGGCTCGGAGATAGGAATAATGGCACTTAAGCAATTTAATCCAACAACACCTGGGCAGCGTCAGCTTGTTATTGTGGAACGTTCTGGTCTTTATAAGGGAAAACCCGTAAAGATGTTGACTGAAGGTTTGTCTTCAAAGGGTGGACGGAATAACCGCGGTCGTGTTACTGCTCGTTTTCAGGGTGGTGGCCATAAACGAAGTTATCGATTTGTCGACTTTAAGCGTCTTAAGCGTGATGTTTCAGCAAAAGTTGAGCGTTTAGAATATGATCCTAATCGCACCGCTTTTATCGCTTTAATTCGCTATGAGGATGGGCAATTAAGTTATATCCTTGCACCACAGCGTCTTGGTGTTGGTGATTCTATTATCGCTGGTTCAAATGTTGATGTTAAACCAGGGAATGCTATGCCCCTTGGCAATATGCCGGTTGGTACAATTATTCATAATGTTGAAATGAAGCCAGGAAAAGGGGGGCAGATTGCACGTTCAGCGGGTGCTTATGCACAATTGGTTGGACGAGATCATGGTATGGCTATTCTTCGTTTAAATTCTGGTGAACAGCGTTTGGTGTCTAGCAGCTGTTTTGCAACTGTTGGTGCTGTTTCAAATCCTGATCATGGGAATATTAATGATGGTAAGGCAGGTCGCTCACGTTGGCGTGGTAAGCGTCCACATGTTCGTGGTGTTGCTATGAACCCTGTTGATCATCCGCACGGTGGTGGTGAAGGTCGTACATCGGGGGGGCGTCATCCAGTGTCTCCTTGGGGTAAACCTACGAAAGGTAAGCGTACGCGCTCCAATAAAGCCACTGATAAGTTTATTATGCGTACGCGTCATCAGCGCAAGAAATAAGAAAGGTAGTCTGAAGTGGTTCGTTCAGTTTGGAAAGGTCCGTTTGTTGACGGCTATCTTCTTGGTAAAGCAGAGAAGGTACGTGCAAGTGGGCGCAATGAAGTTATAAAAATATGGAGTCGTCGCTCTACTATTTTGCCGCAATTTGTTGGTTTAACTTTTGGTGTTTACAACGGCAATAAGCATATTCCTGTTTCTGTTTCTGAAGAGATGGTTGGACATAAGTTTGGTGAGTTCGCTCCTACCCGGACTTATTATGGTCATGGTGCCGATAAAAAAGCGAAGAGGAAGTAGGAATGGGAAAAGCTAAGGTTCCGCGCCAGCTTAAAGATAATGAAGCAAAGGCTGTTACACGAACAATTCGTGTTAGTCCGCAAAAGCTTAATTTAGTTGCTGCAATGATTCGTGGTAAAAGAGTTAATGTGGCGCTCGCTGATTTGATGTTTTCGCGTAAACGTATTGCTGCTACTGTGAAAAAAACGCTTGAATCAGCGATTGCAAACGCAGAGAATAACCACGATCTTGACATTGATTCGCTTATTGTAGCAGAGGCTTATGTTGGTAAGTCGATCGTGATGAAGCGTTTTCATGTTCGTGGTCGCGGGCGTGCTAGTCGAATTGAGCGTCCATTTTCACATCTTACTGTTATTGTTCGTGAAGTTAGCGAAAAAGTGGAGGCCGCGTAATGGGTCAGAAGATCAATCCAATAGGACTTCGTCTTGGTGTTAATCGGACATGGGATTCTCGTTGGTATGCTGATAGTGGTGAATATGGACGTCTTCTTCATGAAGATTTGAAAATTCGTTCTTATGTGCTTGAAGAGCTTAAGCAGGCAGCTATTTCTAAGGTCGTTATTGAACGCCCTCATAAAAAATGTCGTGTTACGATTCATTCTGCGCGTCCTGGTTTGATTATCGGTAAAAAGGGTGCTGATATCGAGAAACTTCGTCGTAAGCTTTCAGAAATGACCAATGCTGAAACTTCATTGAATATTGTGGAGATTCGTAAGCCAGAGATTGATGCTACGATTATTGCGCAGTCAATTGCTCAACAGTTAGAGCGTCGTGTTGCTTTCCGTCGTGCGATGAAGCGTGCTGTTCAGTCTGCTATGCGTCTTGGTGCGGAAGGTATTCGTATCAATTGTTCTGGTCGTCTTGGTGGTGCTGAAATTGCTCGTATGGAATGGTATCGTGAAGGTCGTGTTCCACTTCATACCTTGCGTTCTGATGTCGATTACGGTACAGCAGAAGCTAAGACCGCTTACGGTATTTGTGGTATTAAAGTTTGGGTCTTTAAGGGTGAGATTCTTGAACATGATCCGATGGCTTCAGAACGTCGTGCTACGGAAGCTGATCAATCTGGTTCTTCATCGAATCGTCGCCGCGAAAATGCTTAGTTTTTGAGATTAAACTAAAATTTGGAGTAGAGAACAATGTTGCAGCCAAAGCGCACAAAGTTCCGTAAGCAGTTCAAGGGCCGTATTCACGGTGTTGCGAAGGGTGGTACGGATTTGAATTTCGGTGCCTACGGTTTGAAGGCTGTTGAGCCGGAGCGGGTTACTGCTCGTCAAATTGAAGCGGCGCGTCGCGCGATTACACGTTATATGAAACGTTCTGGTCGTGTATGGATTCGTATTTTTCCAGATCTTCCGGTTACATCTAAACCGACTGAAGTTCGTATGGGTAAAGGGAAGGGTAGTGTTGATTATTGGGCTGCACGTGTTGCTCCTGGGCGCATCATGTTTGAGCTTGATGGGGTTCCTGAAGATGTTGCACGTGAAGCACTAAGGTTGGGCGCTGCAAAGTTGCCTATAAAAACGCGTTTCATCCAGCGTATTGCTGAATAAAGAGGTTAAGCGATGAGAGCCAGAGAATTACGGGCGCAAACGCTCGACCAAATGAAAGATGAATTGGCTAAATTAAAGAAAGAGCAATTTAATTTGCGCTTTCAAAAAGCAACAGGTCAATTAGAAAAGACTGCGCGTGTTAGACAAGTTCGTCGTGATATTGCGCGCATTAAGACTTTTCTTCGTCAAAGATTAAGTGAAAGTAAGGTTTAAGGAAATAAGAGATGCCTAAACGCGTTTTGCAGGGTGTTGTTATTAGTGACAAAAGCGATAAGACTGTCGTTGTTAAAGTTGAGCGTCGTTATTCTCATCCGCTTCTTAAGAAGACTGTTCGGCAGTCTAAAAATTATAAAGCGCATGACGAAAACAATCAATTTAAGATTGGGGATCAAGTTTCTATTCAAGAATCTAGACCAATTTCGAAAGATAAATGTTGGATTGTTGTAAAAGACAATGTAGCGTAATGGGTTAAGTTTATTGTTTTAGAATTTAACAGTGGTTTTTCGTTGGTAAATTTGAAGGCGATAACTTTATCGTTATTTGGCAGGCAAATTCGAGTGTATAAAAGATACAAGCGGATATAGATGTTAAGAAAAGGTGGCCAGTCATGATTCAGATGCAAACAAACCTCGACGTTGCTGATAATTCTGGTGCTCGTCGTGTCATGTGCATCAAGGTGTTAGGCGGTTCAAAGCGGAAATATGCTTCGGTCGGTGACATTATTGTTGTTTCGGTTAAGGATGCTATTCCTCGTGGCCGTGTTAAAAAGGGTGATGTTATGAAAGCTGTTGTGGTTCGTACTGCTAAGGATATTCGTCGCGCAGATGGTAGTGTCATTCGTTTTGATAGTAATGCTGCGGTTTTAGTGGATAACAAAAAAGAGCCGATTGGTACGCGTATCTTTGGACCTGTTCCCCGTGAATTGCGTGGGAGGAACCATATGAAGATCATCTCGCTCGCTCCTGAAGTTCTGTAAGGAGTTAATATTATGCAGAAGATTCGAAAAGGTGATAAAGTTGTTGTTTTATCCGGTAAGGATAAAGGATGTAGTGGTGAAGTGATTAAGGTTAGTCCAAAAGAGAATAAGGCTTTTGTTCGTGGGATTAATATGATTAAACGTCATCAACGTCAAACGCAGAAACAAGAAGCTGGGATTATTTCTAAAGAAGCTCCGATTCATCTGTCTAATTTGGCGATTGCTGATCCTAAAGATGGTAAGCCTACACGCGTAGGCTTTCGTATGAATGCAGATGGTGATAAGGTACGTGTTGCCAAGCGTTCGGGAGAGTTGATTAATGGCTGAAGAAAGACAAATACCGCGTATGAAAGCGTATTATTTTGAAGTGATTCGTAAAGCACTTCAAGAGAAGTTTAATTACAAAAATGCGATGCAAATTCCGCGGATTGATAAAATTGTAATTAATATGGGGATAGGTGAAGCAACTGCTGATTCGAAAAAACCTTCCCTTGCCGCTGAGGATTTAGGACTCA
Source organism: Bartonella sp. AU15XJBT (assembly GCF_028618615.1). Lineage (NCBI taxonomy): Bacteria > Pseudomonadati > Pseudomonadota > Alphaproteobacteria > Hyphomicrobiales > Bartonellaceae > Bartonella > Bartonella sp. AU15XJBT. Next base: position 42,289 of record NZ_JAQITG010000013.1, on the reverse strand, counting down.
TAACAGGTCAAAAGGCTGTTGTTACCCGTGCGCGTAATTCTATTGCGACCTTTAAGGTTCGTGAAGGAATGCCTCTTGGTGCCAAAGTGACATTGCGTAAAGATCGTATGTTTGAGTTTTTAGATCGCCTTGTTACGATTGCTCTTCCGCGGGTTCGTGACTTTCGTGGTTTAAATCCAAAGAGTTTTGATGGTCGTGGCAATTTTGCTATGGGTATTAAAGAACACATTGTGTTTCCAGAAATCAACTATGATAAAGTTGATCAAATTTGGGGCATGGATATTATCGTTTGTACGACAGCAAAAACAGATGATGAAGCTCGTGAATTGTTGCGTGCTTTTAATTTTCCTTTTCGTTCGTAACGGCAAACGTAGCGAGGTGAAATTATGGCCAAAGTAAGCGCCGTTGAAAAAAATAAGCGTCGTGAAGTGATGGTGAAGCGTTATGCTGCACGTCGCGCACGTTTGAAAGCAATCGTTATGGATCAGAAGGTTTCTCTTGAGGAACGTTTTAAGGCTTCTGTTCAATTAGCGGAATTGCCGCGTAATTCTTCGAAAGTTCGTATTCGTAATCGTTGTGAGGTTTCAGGTCGTCCGAGGGCTTATTATCGTAAGTTAAAAATGTCACGGATTGCATTGCGTGAACTTGGCTCTATTGGTCATATTCCTGGTATCGTAAAGTCTAGTTGGTAAGAGGAGATTATTTAATGTCTATGTCAGATCCTCTTGGTGATATGTTAACACGTATTCGTAATGCGCTTGGTCGCAAAAAAGGCAAGGTGGTTACTCCAGCTTCGAAGCTTCGTGCGCACGTTCTTGATGTGCTTCAGTCTGAAGGTTATATTCGTGGATATAATCAAGTCGATTTAGGTGATGGAAAGTCTGAAATTGAAATCGAGTTGAAATATTTTGAAGGATTAGCTGCTATTCGTGAGATTTCACGTGTTTCAAAGCCTGGTCGTCGTGTGTATGTTTCTGCCAAGTCACTTCCGCAGGTGGCAAATGGTTTAGGTATTTCGATTTTATCGACTCCTAAAGGTGTTATGGCTGATCATGAAGCGCGTGAACAGAATGTTGGTGGAGAACTCCTTTGTCGTGTTTTCTAAGGTATGTTAAGAAAACGGAAGAAAAAGTAGGTTAGAACAATGTCTCGTATTGGAAAAAAACCCATTTCAATTCCTTCTGGGGTTACTGCTACTGTTGAAGGTCAGCTGGTTAAGGCAAAAGGTCCAAAAGGTGAACTAAGTTACGTCGTTAATGATGAGGTCTTAGTTAAATTCGAGGAAAATGTCATATCAGTTATGCCGCGGGATCAGTCAAAAGATGCACGCTCTAAATGGGGTATGTCACGCTCAATGATTGAGAACATTTTTTGTGGCGTAAAAGATGGTTTTGAAAAAAGGTTAGAGATCAATGGGGTTGGTTATCGTGCTGCTTTACAGGGTAAGGATATTCAACTATCTCTAGGTTTTTCGCATGATGTGGTTTATAAAGTTCCATCGGGTGTTACTGTAACTGTTCCTAAGCCCACAGAGATTGTTATTTCTGGAATTGATAAACAGCAAGTTGGGCAAGTTGCAGCGGAGATTCGCGAGTATCGTAGGCCTGAGCCTTATAAAGGTAAAGGTGTTAAGCATGCAGATGAACGTATCTTCCGTAAAGAAGGTAAAAAGAAATAAGGATTTTGTATTATGGTTTCATCTAAGGACATTATCCAGCGTCGTGCAAGACGTGTTCGTCGTAGAATAAAGATGGTTTCTCATGATCGTCCTCGGCTTAGCGTTTATCGTTCAAATCAGAACATCTACGCGCAAGTTATTGATGATTTACGGGGATGTACGCTTGTTTCAGCTTCTACTCTTGAAAGTGATTTGAAAAAATCATTAAAAAGTGGTGCTGATAAAGAAGCCGCTTTTGCTGTTGGTAAGTTAATTGCTGAGCGTGCAAAGCAAGCTGGTGTTAATGAAGTGGTTTTTGATCGTGGAGCCTATGTATACCATGGTCGAGTCAAAGCTTTGGCTGAGGCTGCTCGTGAGGGTGGTTTGAGCTTTTAAAGTTTCCTCCTTTTTGGATGGGGAGGGATACTTTAAAGTATTTCGTTTAAGTTCTTCTGGTTTGATGAGGAGCTTTGTTATCGTGCTTCCGGAAAAGAAAAAGGAATGAGGAATGGCACAAAAAGAACGTGGTGAGAGAGAAGAACGCGATAATGAGTTTGTCGATAGGCTCGTTCATATTAATCGTGTTGCTAAGGTTGTAAAGGGTGGTCGGCGTTTTGGTTTTGCTGCTCTTGTTGTCGTTGGAGATCAAAAAGGGCGTGTAGGTTTTGGACATGGTAAAGCCCGTGAAGTTCCAGAAGCCGTTCGTAAAGCAACTGAATCTGCAAAGCGTGGGATGATTTATGTTCCACTTCGGTCTGGACGTACATTGCATCATGATCTTGAAGGTCGTCACGGAGCGGGGCGCGTTTTGCTCCGTTCAGCGTCTGCTGGTACTGGTATTATCGCAGGGGGACCGATGCGTGCTATTTTTGAAGCTCTTGGTATGCAGGATGTTGTTGCAAAATCACTAGGATCATCAAATCCTTATAACATGGTTCGTGCGACATTTGATGCATTGAAACATCAAATGCATCCGAGAGATATTGCTGCTCAGCGTGGTATAAAATATTCGACTTTACAGGCGCGTCGTCGCCATTTGGTCGACGTAGAAGGGTAGTTTCTGAGATTGTCAGAAAAGGAATTAGAAAATGGTTCAGAAAAAATCTCAGAGTGGTAAAACTGTGACAGTAGAGCAAATTGGAAGCCCTATTCGAAATTCACAGATTCAGCGTGCAACCTTAAAGGGGCTTGGACTCAATAAAATGCGTCGGCGGCGCGTTTTAGAAGATACACTGTGTGTACGGGGTATGATTGCTCGGGTTCGGCATCTTGTTCGCGTTATAGATGAAGATTAAGGGTTGCAGGAGTATTAGATATGAAACTCAATGAACTACGTGATTGCGAAGGCGCAACAAAAAATCGTAAGCGTGTTGGGCGTGGTATTGGTTCGGGAACTGGCAAAACTGGTGGTCGCGGTGTAAAAGGGCAAAAATCCCGTTCTGGTGTTTCCTTGAATGGTTTTGAAGGTGGGCAAATGCCTATCTATCGTCGTTTACCAAAACGTGGATTTAAAAATTTCTTTTCTAAAACCTACAATGAAGTTTCACTGGGACGTATTCAATTGGCCGTTGACGCTGGTAAGTTGAATATTGAAAAGCCTGTTGATATGATTGCTTTGAAAGAGGCTGGTATTATTCGTCGCCAGAAGGATGGGATTCGCCTTCTTTCTGATGGTGATTTGAAAGCTAAAATTACCTTTCATATTTCTGGTGTTTCACAAGCTGCTCGTGTTAAGATTGAAAAAGTGGGTGGTCAGGTTATTTTTCCTGAAGTTGTTGGATAATTTTTTGATATCAGTCGTTATTTAAAGAAGAGGTACATCTATTCTTTTGAATTTTTTGTGGAGAATTGTTTAAGTTCTGCAATTATTTGTGTATAAAGATATGAATTTTAGGATACTTCTGTGATTTAAAGAACTGGAGTGTGAAGTGGAGACGTTTTATGGCATCAGCAGCAGAGCAATTTGCTTCCAATATAAACTTCGGTACCTTTTCGCGTGCAACTGAATTAAAAAAACGGATCTGGTTTACTCTGGCGGCACTTCTTGTCTATCGTTTCGGCACTTATATTTCTCTTCCGGGTATTAATATTGATGCTTTACGGCAAACATTTGAGCATCATGCATCGGGTGTCCTAGGACTGTTTAATATGTTTGCTGGAGGTGCTGTTGGGCGTATGGCAATTTTTGCTTTGGGTATTATGCCTTATATATCGGCATCTATTATTGTACAATTGCTCACCTCCATTATTCCTTCTTTGGAGACCCTAAAAAAAGAGGGTGAGGTAGGTCGTAAGGTTATTAATCAATATACGCGTTATGTAACAGTTATATTGGCTATTCTGCAAGCTTTTGGTATTGCGGTTGCGCTTGAAAGCGGTATAGGGACAGGGCTTCAAATTGTTGTAGAACCAGGTCTCATGTTTCGTATCTCTTCTGTTATTACACTTGTTGGCGGGACAATGTTTCTCATGTGGCTTGGCGAGCAAATTACATCACGCGGTGTTGGTAATGGGGTTTCTCTTATCATTTTTACAGGGATCGTAGCCAACTTTCCTTCTACTTTTGCTCAGCTTTTGACCGCGCATAGTCAGGCTGATTTATCAACTTTTCTTTTAATAGCAATCGTTCTTATTGCTGTTTTGGTTATCGCACTTATTGTTTTTATAGAACGTGCTCAACGGCGAATTCTTATTCAGTACCCGAAACGTCAGGTTGGTAATCAAATGTTTCAAGGTGATATGTCGCATCTTCCTTTAAAATTGAATACTGCTGGTGTTATTCCGCCTATTTTTGCTTCATCTTTATTGTTATTACCCGCCACTATTAATAATTTTTCTGATAAAATGCCCCAATGGATGCAAGCCATTTCTTATTCTCTTGGCCATGGGCAACCACTTTATATGATTATTTATGCATTTTTAATGGCGTTTTTTTGCTTTTTTTATACGGCTATTGTGTTTAATCCAAGTGATACTGCTGATCAGTTGAAAAAACATTCTGGTTTTATTCCAGGAATTCGTCCAGGTGAGCGTACAGCGGAATATATTGATTATGTTTTAACGCGTATTACTGTTGTGGGTGCACTTTATATTATCTTGGTTTGTTTACTCCCTGAATTTATGATATCTGCATTCCAGGTTCCTTTTTATCTTGGGGGGACGTCTTTGTTGATTGTTGTGACTGTTACTCTTGATACGGTTGCTCAAATCCAAGGGCATCTTGTTGCGCACCAATATGAAGGGTTGATAAAAAAATCAAAACTTCGTGGAGGTCGAAGAAATCGATGAGAGTTGTTCTTTTAGGCCCTCCTGGAGCGGGGAAAGGGACGCAAGCTAAAATGTTAACTGAGGAATATAATATTCCTCATTTGTCAACAGGGGATATGCTGCGTGAGGTTATTGCTAAAGAAACGGAAGTTGGTAAAAAAGCTAAAGCTATTATAAGTTCTGGTGCTTTGGTTCCTGATAGTATTGTTAATCAAATCGTATCAGATCGGATTGATGAAGCTGATTGTATAAACGGTTTTATTTTGGATGGATATCCAAGAACTGTAGGACAGGCAGAAGCGTTACAACAGATGCTTGAGTCAAAAAATATGCCGCTTGATGCTGTTATTGAGTTGTGTGTTGATGAAGACGCATTGATTGAACGTATGAAAAAGCGTGTTCAGGAGACGGTCGCGGCTGGTGGACAAGTCCGTTTAGATGATAATCCTGTTGCTTTTGCAAAAAGATTAGTAGAATATCGTGAAAAAACATCTCCTTTATCAAAATTTTATTCAGAGAGAGGAATGTTGAAGGTTATTGATGGAATGATTGGTATTGCTGAAGTGACACGTATAATTAAAGGTTTTCTTGCATAAGATTTTTTTGAGAAGTAAATGAAAAGAGTTGACTTTTGAGATAAAATCTATCACAAACAACTTTAATTTATTTCAGTTGAATAGGCGGATTCGGAAGAGTTTTGTTCTGAGTCTATTTTTTTCTGTAAGGTACATCAGTTATTTTATAACAATTTGTCAACATAATTAAGGAGAGTAGGCGTGGCTCGTATTGCTGGCGTCAATATCCCGACAAATAAGCGTGTAATTATTGCGCTTCAATATATCCACGGGATTGGACCAAAATTTGCTCAAGAAATTACTGAAAAGGTTTGTATTCCCACGGGGCGTCGTGTGCATGAGCTTTCAGATGCCGAGGTGTTGCAGATTCGTGAGGCGATAGATCAGGGCTATCAAGTTGAAGGTGATCTTCGTCGTGAAGTTGCCATGAATGTTAAGCGTTTGATGGACCTTGGTTGTTATCGTGGATTGCGTCATCGTCGGTCTTTGCCAGTTCGGGGACAGCGTACACATACGAATGCTCGTACGCGTAAGGGACCTGCTAAGGCAATTGCTGGTAAGAAGAAATAAGAATCTGTGTGAGAGGTTTTTTATATATTCTGTTTCTTGTTGAAGTTGGTTTGACAAGGGAAAGAAGGTGGAGCTGCTGATATTACGGCAGTGATGAGATCGTTGAAAGGAAAAATATGGCCAAGGAAGCCACACGTGTTCGTCGTCGCGAACGTAAGAATATTTCATCAGGTGTTGTGCATATCAATTCAACATTTAATAATACAATGATTACGATTACTGATGCGCAGGGAAATGCAATTGCGTGGTCATCTGCGGGGGCTCAAGGGTTTAAAGGGGCGCGTAAATCTACACCTTTTGCCGCTCAAGTTGCTGCGGAAGATTGTGCGAGAAAAGCACAAGAACATGGTATGCGTTCTTTGGAAGTTGAAGTTTGTGGTCCTGGGGCAGGGCGCGAATCTGCTCTACGTGCGTTGCAATCTGTTGGGTTTGTCATTACTTCTATTCGTGATGTAACACCAATTCCTCATAACGGATGTCGTCCGCGGAAAAGACGGCGTGTTTAATTGGGTGTTGTTTTTTGTTGTCGGAGATTTCTCTGATGTTCACATTGGTCGTTACGATTGAATGGTAACGGAACTAAAGAACGGGAATAAAAATATGATCCAGAAAAACTGGCAAGAACTTATTAAACCCAATAAGGTTGAATCATGTACCCATGATAATCCAAATATTATAAGCGTAATTGCTGAGCCTCTTGAGCGGGGCTTTGGTTTAACACTAGGAAATGCCCTTCGTCGTGTGTTGTTATCTTCGCTTCGTGGTGCTGCTATTACTGCTGTACAAATTGATGGCGTCTTACATGAATTTTCATCAATTCCGGGTGTTCGTGAGGATGTTACAGATATTATTCTGAATATAAAGGAAATTGCACTTCGTATGGAAGAAGAAGGGCCTAAGCGTCTCGTCGTTTATAAAGAGGGGCCTGGTGTTGTGAGAGCGGGGGATATCAATACCGTTGGGGATATGGAAATTCTTAATCCAGATCATGTTATCTGTACGCTTGATGAAGATGCTGAAATTCGTATGGAATTTATTGTCAACACAGGAAAGGGGTATGTTCCATCGGATCGTAATTGTGTTGATGATGGGCGCATAGGACTTATTCCAATTGATAGTCTTTATTCACCAATTCGTAAAGTGTCTTATAAAGTGGAAAATACGCGTGAAGGTCAAGTTCTCGATTATGATAAATTGACGTTAACGATTGAAACGAATGGTGCTGTTAATGGAGAAGATGCTGTTGCTTTTGCAGCACGCATTCTCCAGGATCAATTATCATTATTTATTAACTTTGAAGAGCCACAGAAGGAGCCTGTTGAGGAGGCTGATTCTGAGCTTTCCTTTAATCCTGCACTTCTCAAAAAAGTGGATGAATTAGAACTTTCCGTTCGTTCGGCAAATTGTCTTAAGAATGATAATATTGTCTATATTGGTGATCTTATTCAAAAAACAGAATCTGAAATGCTTCGGACACCAAATTTTGGTCGTAAGTCATTGAATGAGATTAAAGAAGTTTTGGCATGTATGGGATTGCATCTTGGAATGGAAATTCCTGCATGGCCGCCTGAAAACATTGATGATCTTGCTAAACGTTATGAAGATCAGTATTGAAATTAGAATTTAAGGAGAGGGCTTATGCGCCATAGTAAGTCAGGCCGCAAGTTGAATCGGACTGCCAGTCACCGTAAAGCGATGTTTGCAAATATGGCAACGTCGTTGATCGAGCATGAGCAGATTGTGACAACACTTCCAAAGGCTAAAGAAATTCGTCCTATTGTTGAAAAACTTGTTACTCTTGGTAAGCGTGGTGGTTTGCATGCACGTCGACAAGCAATTGCAGCACTTCGTGATACAGGGAAAGTTGCAAAGTTATTTGATACACTTGCGCCGCGTTATGCATCACGCAACGGTGGGTATTTGCGTATTATGAAAGCGGGGTTTCGTACCGGTGATAATGCGCCCATGGCTGTTATAGAATTTGTTGATCGTGATGTCGAAGCGAAGGGGGCTGGGGATCGTGCTCGTATCGAAGCTTCTGAGAATGAGAAGGGAACGTCCTCATAAGTTTTTTATTTTGTTGGATTTTTAAAGGCCGCCTTATCTTAGGCGGTTTTTTTATACATATTTTTAAGTTTGTTTTACTTGAGAAATAGATGGTGAGAGAGAATTATAGGATATTGAATTATTTGATTTTTATAATATTTATTGTTTAAATGGGTTGTTTTTATTCTCTATTATGAAATATTAATGGAGATCCTTTATTTGCGGGGATGCTTTTTTAAAATTCTATGAATCTTCAACAGAATAGGCTGATTTTATAAGGAGTAGATTATGAGGTATTCTTTTTGGGTGCGGCTTTTTTTTGCGATTATGATGCTGATATCGTTTGATCATATCTATGCTCATGTTCCTCAGACAGAAAAAGAAATCACTCTTTCATTTGCTCCTTTAGTTAAAAAGACAGTTCCATCTGTTGTAAATATTTATGCAGCACGGCAAATTAGAGCGCGATCACCTTTTGCGGGTGATCCATTTTTTGAGCAATTTTTTGGTCGTTTACAAAATAATTTTCCTGTTCGTAAGCAATCATCATTAGGGTCAGGCGTGATTGTTGATGCACGTGGTTTGATTGTTACAAATTACCATGTCATTAAAGATGCAAGCGAAATTAAAGTGGCTTTTTCTGATGGGCGAGAGTTTGAGAGTAAGGTCGTGCTCAAAGATGAAGCAACGGATATTGCCATTCTTGAAGTTGATGCAAAAGATACTCAGTTTCCTGTTCTTCCTTTGGGGGATTCTGATACTGTTGAGGTTGGTGATCTTGTTCTGGCTATTGGTAATCCTTTTGGTGTTGGTCAAACGGTTACAAGTGGTATTGTTTCAGCGCAAGCGCGTACACGTGTTGGGATTTCCGACTTTGACTTTTTTATTCAAACAGATGCAGCCATTAATCCAGGAAACTCTGGTGGCGCTTTAATTGATATGAAGGGGCAATTAATCGGAATTAATACAGCTATTTATTCGCGTTCCGGTGGTTCTGTAGGGATTGGTTTTGCTATTCCAGTTAATCTTGTAAAAGTGATGCTTGATACTGTTAAACGCGGTGGAAAATATTTTGTGCCGCCTTATATCGGGGCATCCTTTCAAAATGTTACACCTGATATTGCTGGTGGTTTAGGTTTAGAACGTCCTTATGGGGCTCTTATTATTGAAGTTATTAAAGACAGTCCTGCTGAAAAAGCCGGCTTGAAAGTAGGTGATGTTATTTTGAGTGTGCAGGGGGTGCGCGTTGATAGTCCAGATAGTCTTGGGTATCGTTTGATGACGGCTGACGTTGGTCATAGTCTTGCTTTAGAATATTTACGAAGTGGCAAAACTTTAAAAACACAAATAAAGGTTGCATCAATATCGGAAACTACATCTGTAAAATCTGAAAAAATTACGGGTGATAGTCCTCTTGCTGGTGCCGAAGTGTTAGATTTAACACCGCAAAATAGTCGACGTTTTCATCTTCCCATATCGGCAAAAGGTGTTGTGATTACCAATCTTGATGAAATGAGCAATGCTTCTGGAATTTTTCGTCCCGGAGATATCTTACGTGTTGTAAATGGCCATAAGATTCAAACAGTTCATCAGTTGAAAAAAGTTCTTATGCAAACGCGTTCGCGTACTTGGCAATTGGAATATGAACGTGATGGTATGTATATTCGCCAATTTATTCGTTGAGGTTTTTTTTGGAGAAAGATTTTTTTACTTCGTCATTTGATCCTAAAGTTAATAAAAATCAGCCACTTGCAGAAAGAATGCGTCCTTGTTCTCTCAATGAAGTTGTGGGACAAAAGCATTTAATTGGAGAAGATGGCTTGCTTTCACGGATGGTGGCAGCGGGCTCAATTGGATCGATGATTTTTTGGGGGCCTCCAGGGACGGGAAAAACAACAGTTGCACGTTTGTTAGCACTTGAAACAAATTTCGCCTTTGAACAAGTTTCTGCTATTTTTACAGGCGTTGCTGAACTTAAAAAGATTTTTGAAGTTGCGCAGAGGCGTTTTATGTCTGGGGATAAAACGCTTCTCTTTGTTGATGAAATTCATCGCTTTAATCGTGCACAGCAGGATAGTTTTCTTCCTGTGATGGAAGATGGTACGGTGGTACTTATTGGTGCAACGACCGAAAATCCTTCTTTTGAACTTAATGCTGCTCTTCTTTCGCGTGCACGGGTTTTAACATTTCTTTCTCATGATCATGAAAGTTTGGACATGCTTTTGAAGCGTGCTGAAGAGGTAGAAGGAAAGTTTCTTCCCTTGGATGATGGTGCTAGAGACGTTTTGATAGGGATGTCTGATGGTGATGCACGGGTAGCATTGACATTAGCAGAGGAAGTGTGGTCTGTTGCGCGCTCGGGAGAGATTCTTGATGCTGGTGCTTTGCAAAAAGTTATTCAGCGTCGTGCACCCATTTATGATAAAGGACGAGATGGGCACTATAATCTCATTTCAGCGTTGCATAAATCCGTTCGTGGCTCTGATCCTGATGCGGCGCTTTATTATTTAGCACGTATGTTGGATGCTGGTGAAGATCCTCTCTATATTGGGCGAAGATTGGTTCGTATGGCTGTTGAAGATGTTGGTTTGGCAGATCCTCAAGCTCTTGTCATTTGTAATGCGGCAAAGGATGCCTATGATTATTTGGGGTCACCAGAAGGAGAGTTGGCTTTGGCACAGGCATGTCTTTATGTTGCAACTGCACCAAAGTCAAACGCGACATATCTTGCGTATAAAGCAGCACTGCGTTGTGCGCGCAAAAATGGTTCTTTACCGCCTCCTAAGCGTATCCTTAATGCACCGACGAAATTGATGAAGGAAGAGGGGTATGGAGATGGTTATTGTTATGACCATGATGAACCAGATGCTTTTTCAGGACAAGAATATTTTCCTGAAAAACTTGGGCGACAGAGTTATTATAAACCAGTTGAGCGTGGATTTGAGCGTGAAATTGTGAAACGTCTTGAATGGTGGAAACAATTGCGCCAAAAGCGTAAAAATCAACAATAAAATTTGAGTTAAAACACATTTTTATTGATTTTGGATTTAATTTTTTATCCCTCATGTCACCGTATGAACAAGTTAGTTTATATTTTAAACACTTGTTGCATTGCTCGTAGAGCAATCTTTTTTTGAAACGCATATCTTTTTATGGATTCATAATTTAAGAAATCTGTCATTCAACTCTTAAAGCTGCTTTGTTTTTGCGGTTTTAAGCGATTAAGATATTTATTTATATTGATATTTCATTGTTTTGTATGTTGAATGAGAACCCCAAATACCGTATGTTTCTCTTATTCCAAACCTAATCAATCAAAACCATTCGCTTGTACGTTACAAACGGAATTAACGTGTGATAAAAACTGTACAAGAAAAAACTAAAAATGACACTATGAATCTTTTCAAATGTCGAGGGGCTTTGTAACATTGGGAGCTGGAAAGTGTGTCGTGGTGTCATGATGGTGGTGCTGGGTTGTTTCAAGCGTAAAGATGTCGGTGCTCAATGGATTTTACAGTATATCATTTACGGGCACTGTCGCGAAATGGGTGTGGCGAGCGTTGAAAGATGTCTTTTTCAAACAAGCGCGTGGAGATGCAACACAAAGGCGTTCTGTTTTTTGATGTAATAGGGTGTCGTTTTTATTGATGATGTATTTTGTGTGATTAAGGGGAGCGTTTTTCTCTTAGGGATTTAACCAAAGGGGTAAGGAGAAAGGTTGAACATTGTGTTGAAATTTAAATTGTTGCTTTTCTAGAGAGAGATAAATGTGCTAACTTGCCCTCCTATAGGAGTATTATTTTATTTAGAATTTCTTTTGTGTCATAAGGTAAGGAGTTTCAATTCTTTATTTTGATGCTCATGATATGTTATAGACATAACGTGGGGGTAGAGATGGAAATAGTCTGTGAACATCTAAACTCAAGACTTTAGTTAAATTAAAAGTACAGTGTACACTTTAGAAGTGTTAGATTATTATGAATCGGTCAAGGATATAATCGTGGATAAAACAAAAGCTCTCGATGCTGCTCTCTCTCAAATTGAACGTTCTTTTGGTAAAGGCTCGATTATGCGTCTTGGGCAAAAAGAGCAGGTTGTTGAAATTGAAACAATCCCAACAGGGTCATTATCCTTGGATATTGCTTTGGGGATTGGTGGGTTACCGAAGGGGCGTATTGTGGAGATCTATGGACCAGAAAGTTCTGGGAAGACAACATTGGCTCTACATGCTATTGCTGAAGCCCAGAAAGGGGGAGGAATTTGTGCTTTTATTGATGCTGAACATGCGCTTGATCCTATTTATGCGCGCAAGCTTGGGGTTGATTTAGAGAATTTGTTCATTTCTCAACCGGATACCGGTGAACAAGCATTGGAAATTACAGAGACGTTAGTTCGTTCTGGTGCAGTTGATGTGCTTGTTGTGGATTCTGTTGCTGCTTTAACACCGAGAGCAGAAATTGACGGTGAAATGGGTGATGCTTTGCCCGGATTGCAAGCTCGGTTAATGAGTAAAGCGTTGCGAAAATTAACAGCAGCAATTTTTCGCTCTAACTGTATGGTTGTCTTTATTAATCAAATTCGCATGAAAATTGGTGTGATGTTTGGTTCTCCCGAAACGACAACGGGCGGAAACGCTTTAAAGTTTTATGCTTCTGTTCGTTTAGACATTCGTCGTATTGGCTCTATTAAAGATCGGGATGCAATCGTTGGTAATCAGACGCGTGTTAAAGTAGTGAAGAATAAACTGGCACCTCCATTCAAACAGGTCGAGTTTGATATTATTTATGGAGAAGGTATTTCTAAAGTAGGTGAATTGATTGATTTGGGTGTCAAGGTTGGTATTGTGGAAAAATCTGGTGCATGGTTTTCTTATAATTCTCAGCGTTTAGGACAGGGGCGTGAGAATGCAAAGCAGTTTTTGCGTGAACATGCGGAAATAGCTACAGAGATTGAAGCCGCTTTGCGCCAAAATGCTGGTTTGATTGCGATTGAATTGTTAGAAAATGCAGGGTCAGAAAATATAGAAAGTGATGAAGTCATTTGATAGAGCGTTTTTTCGTCTATAATTTTTTCATTTAAGTTTTTTTCTGTTTTTATTTGTTTGAGTTTTTTAATATACAGCCATTTTTTCTCAATTTTTTTGAACAAATAGTCCATTCTTTGATTAAATTGACTCCATGCGTGGCAAAGAGAATATTTAATGAAGGGGATTTTTCTTTTATGGTTTTATGCGGTATTCTGCAGGTGTATATATGAATAGTGTTAATAATATTCGGTCAACATTTTTGGATTATTTTCATCGTAATGGGCATCAAGTTCTTTCTTCTAGTCCACTTGTTCCACGCAATGATCCTACACTTATGTTTACAAATGCAGGGATGGTGCAGTTTAAAAATGTTTTTACCGGACTTGAACAGCTTCCTTATAAAAAGGCTACAACGGCACAAAAATGTGTTCGTGCGGGTGGAAAACATAATGATCTTGATAATGTTGGTTATACGGCGCGCCATCATACATTTTTTGAAATGCTAGGTAATTTTTCTTTCGGCGATTATTTCAAAGAAGAAGCCATCTTTTTATCATGGGATCTTTTAACAAAGGAATTTTGCCTCCCAAAAGATAAATTGTTGGTAACCGTTTATCAGAGTGATGATGTTGCTGCTGAATTATGGCGTAAAATCTCAGGTCTTCCAGATGAGAAAATCGTTCGTATTGCGACAGCTGATAATTTTTGGGCGATGGGTGATACAGGTCCTTGTGGTCCTTGTTCGGAGATTTTTTATGATCACGGTGATGAAATTTGGGGTGGTCCTCCTGGAAGTATGGAAGAAGATGGTGATCGCTTTATTGAGATTTGGAACCTTGTTTTTATGCAGTATGAGCAGCTTTCTAAGGAAGAACGTGTTGATTTGCCTCATCCTTCTATTGATACCGGTATGGGATTAGAGCGTATCGCGGCTGTTTTACAGGGTGTTCATGATAATTATGACATTGATCTTTTTCGTGCATTAATTGGAGCGTCAGAAGAACTTACAGGGATTAAGGCAAAGGGTGATTTTATTGCCAGCCATCGTGTTATTGCTGATCATCTTCGCTCATCGGCATTTTTAATTGCGGATGGTGTTCTTCCTTCCAATGAAGGAAGAGGATATGTTTTACGTCGCGTTATGCGTCGTGCTATGCGTCATGCACATCTTCTTGGTGTTAAAGAACCTTTAATGTGGCAGCTTTTGCCTGCTCTCATTCGCGAAATGGGACAAGCTTATCCTGAATTGGTGCGGGCTGAATCTTTAATTACAGAAACTTTAAAATTAGAAGAAATACGTTTTCGTAAAACGCTTGAACGAGGACTGGGTTTGTTAAATGAAGAAAGTGCCCAGCTTAAGGAAGGGGATCATTTAAATGGTGAAATTGCTTTCAAGCTTTATGATACCTATGGTTTTCCACTTGATTTAACGCAGGATGTGCTTCGGCGTCGCGGAATATCTGTTGATGTTGATGCCTTTGATAAAGCGATGGAACGCCAGAAAGAGGAAGCCCGTGCTCATTGGTTGGGTTCTGGAGAAGCTGTCACGGAGACAATTTGGTTTTCTGTTCGTGATCAGGTAGGGGGTACAGAATTTTTAGGGTATGAAACAGAAAAAGCTAAAGGTATTCTTACAGCTCTTGTGTTTGATGGTAAAATTGTTGATGAGGTTTCTTCAGGGCAGAAAGCCATTCTTGTGTTAAATCAGACTCCTTTTTATGGTGAATCTGGTGGACAAATTGGTGATAGCGGTATTATTTCGGGTAAAAATTTTATTTTTGAGGTGCATGATACTCAGAAAAAGGCTGATGGTGTTTTTATTCATCTTGGAAAAGTTAAATCTGGTCATGCTAAGATCTCTGATTGTGTAGAATTAACCGTTGACGTTGTTCGTCGTAAAAAAATCCGCGCCAATCATTCTGCTACCCATTTATTACACGAGGCTTTACGTCAAGTATTGGGATCTCATGTGACTCAAAAGGGCTCTCTTGTATCGCCAGAACGGTTGCGTTTTGATTTTTCGCATCCAAAATCTGTTTCTTTGGAAGAATTAAAAAAAATAGAAGATTTAGCCAATGAGATTGTTTTGCAAAATAATAAAGTGATAACGCGCCTCATGGCTGTCGATGAGGCAATTTCTGAAGGAGCAATGGCACTCTTTGGCGAAAAATATGGGGATGAAGTTCGTGTTGTTTCTATGGGGGCGCCACTTGAGCAGGGAGGATTAAAAAAGCATTGGTCAATTGAGCTTTGTGGAGGGACACATGTGGAAAGAACAGGCGATATTGGCTTGATTCATATTGTTTCTGAAAGTTCTGTTTCAGCTGGAGTGCGGCGTATTGAAGCTTTAACAGGTGCCGCAGCGCGTCTTTATCTTTGTCGCCAAGATGTACGTATCCGTGAAATTGCTGATCTTTTAAAAACTTCTTCTTCTGATTTAGAAGAACGAGTGAGGAGTTTGCTTGATGAACGTCGTAAACTTGAAAAAGAGTTGAATGATGTACGCAAGAAAATGGTGTTGAATGGGAAAATAACAGAAAGTGGTCAAGGTGATATTACCATCATCAATGGACTTTCTTTTATGGGGCGTATTGTCAAAAATATTTTACCACGGGATCTTAAGGCACTCGTTGATTCTGGAAAAAGGAAAATTGGGTCTGGAGTGGTTGCTTTTATCAGTGTTTCGGAGGATGGAAAAGGGAGTGCTGTTGTTGGTGTTACGGATGATTTAACGGATAAACTCAATGCTGTTGATCTTGTTCGTATTCTTTCAGCTGTTCTTGGTGGTCAAGGTGGAGGTGGGCGTCCTGATATGGCGCAGGCTGGTGGTCCTGAGGGAAACAAAGCTGATGAGGCCTTTGCAGCACTAAAAGATTTTCTGGAAAAAATTTAAAAAGTAAAAACCTTTCTTATCGGTGTTTTTTACGTTTTTATGTTAGATTGGCGTCTAAAAATCACCAATATCTGTCTGGTGTATTGCTGAAATGCAGAGATAGCATCATTGAGAGAGATAAAATCGTAAAGATAAAAAAGTAGTGTTCGTTCGCGAGATTGTGCGATGCTTCATGCTTTTGTTTATGAGGTAAACGAGGCATATCTTTCATGAAGAATAGTATCTATTATATTGATTTTAAAAGAAACATCTCTATTCTTTTTCAAAAGAGGAATTGTGAAGAGGATAACGCAAGGTTTATTGGTATAACAGTTTTTTAAGCTTGTGAAGTTATAAGCTATCGTTTTTTGTTTTCTTCCATGTGCACTCGCCACATTAAAAATAGATTATGCTATTCTTAGAAATTTTTTCATTTACATGAACAAAGCATTTTGGCAACATTTTGCATTGAGATGTTTTTGGGCATGAGATTTGTGAAGAGTATCATTTTTATGATGCTATGGCTTCATGTAAGGGGATGATGTTTTCATTTTCTCCTTCTCTTTCTGGTGGTGTGAGTGTTAAACCGCTTGCTTTTAAAAATTCAGAAAAACGGCCTCCTTTATCGATCAATTCTTGAAAGTGTCCTTTTTCAATTAAGTACCCCTGTTCCAGAAAGAGTATCATATCAGCATTGCGTACTGTTGAGAGGCGATGTGCTATAATGAAAGTGGTGCGGTTATGGCTTATGCAATCAAGAGCCTCTTTGACACGTGCTTCTGTTTCAACATCAAGAGCACTTGTTGCTTCATCTAGAATGAGAATAGGGGCATTTTTTAAAACAGCGCGTGCAATTGCTAAGCGTTGTTTTTCTCCGCCTGATAGTTGAGATCCTCGTTCGCCCACCATTGTGTTATAACAATCGGCTTTTTTTAGAATAAAATCATGCGCTTCTGCTATTTTTGCTGCTTCACAAAGTTCTTCGTTTGTTGCATTTTCTTTTCCTATTGAGATATTATCACGAATACTACGGTTGAAAAGACCGGCATCTTGAAAAACTGTTGCTAGAGATTGGCGTAAAGATTCGCGATTGATCGAGCGTATATTTATTCCATCAATGGAGATATGCCCAAAGGTAGGGTCATATACGCGCTGCAACAGATTGATTAATGTTGTCTTTCCAGCCCCTGTTGGTCCTACAATCGCAATCGTTTGTCCTGCTTTCACTTCAAAGGAAATGTCAAAAACACCTTGAGAAGAATTTGGGAATTTATAGGTAACGTGATGAAATTGTATGCTACCCTTAACATTTGGGAGGGAAGGGAGATTTTGTGGTTCGTTGATAGGGAAGGTTGAGTCTTCCATTTCAAAAAATTCTTGCAGTTTTGCTTGTGAGGATATTGCACAATGAATAAAATTGCTCATTTGATCGAGACGGCTAATCATAAGTTGTGCAAATCCAACAAAAGCAACGACTTCACCTACTCTTAATTGATCTTTTGCAACAAAAAAAGCTCCAAGGAGAAGAACACAAACGATTGAAACTGTTGAAGCCATTCGATTTAAGCCACTGGCGAGTGCCCACCAATTGAGAACAGGATTTTGTGCTTTAAGTAGAGCATTTGTATGTTGATGCAGTATGGATGTTTCTTCTTTTATTCGGCTATAACTTTGTACAATAGAAACATTAGAGATTGAATCACTGACATGTTTAAAAAGGTTATGATGATAGCATTCTACAGCGGCTTGTCCGTCTTTTGTTTTTCGCATCACTAAACGTGCAATTAAGACATAGATAACGGCAAGTACAACCAAGACTATTGAAAGACGCCAATTCATATGAAAGGCTGTGGGTATGAGAACCAATAAGGCGACAAGCGTTGAGAGATGTTGGCGCATAAAATCAAGCCATATGGTTGACATGGAGTCTATTGCACGTAAAAGTGTGTGGAGTGCGTTAGACGTTCCGCGTTGTTGATGCCAAATTAAAGGCATGGCAATGATGCGTTCAAAAGATTCTGTTAAAACCGTTAAACGGCGTCTATGAGCTAAGCGGTCTGCACCACGAGCTACAAGGACATAAGCGATAATATGGAAAAGACCAAAACAAACCCAAATGGCAAGGGTATGGATGATCCCTGATTTCTCTGCAATGGAGTCAATAACGTGTCCAAATAAAATAGGTTCTGCAATAGTTATAATCGCCAACATAACATTAGCGGTACAGATTAAAAGGGATGCATTTTTCTCTCTGTTTAGGTAAGTGAGAACACGTGCATAGGTTTTGAATAAGGACACTTTTAATTACCTCCATTCGCTGTTAAGCGTAAAGGCTGTTGATTTTTATAATCTTGAATTTCTAGCTAATAAAATCTGAACGTTAAGAAAAGGCAATTTTGGATACTCATTGTAATATGGTGTGATAAAGCCAACGAAAATATGAATTTTTGTGTTTATAAAGGCGCAAAAATAGATCAATAAAATTATCAGGCAAAAATATCGGGTAGGGAAAATTATCAGGTAAGGGAACTTTCATGGCAGGCGTAGAAATAAAAAAGGTTGAGACAGATGAAAATGGAATGCGCTTAGACCGTTGGTTTAAAGTGCATTATCCAGGACTTGGGTTTGGAGCTTTGCAAAAATTGTTGCGTTCTGGTCAGATACGGGTTGATGGTGGGCGTGTTAAAGCCGATATGCGTCTTTGTATGGGGCAGTCTGTTCGTGTTCCACCTCTCCCTCTTGATGACACGATACGTCTTCCAATAACGGATAAAACACTTCGTGGGCAGGATGATGGGAGCATTTTGAAAAAAATGCTGCTTTATGAAGATCCAAAGGTCTTTGTTTTTAACAAACCAGCAGGTCTCGCTGTACAAGGTGGATCTGGTTTAACACGTCATATAGACAGTATGCTTGAGGTATGGCGCAATAAAAAAGGTGAAAAGCCGCGTTTGGTTCATCGTCTTGATCGTGAAACATCAGGTGTGCTTATTGTTGCGCGCTCAAGGGGAGCTGCTCAGGCCTTAACAGCTGCTTTTAGAGAGCGAGAAACAAAAAAGACTTATTGGGCGTTGGTTCGGGGCGTTCCTAAAAAAAAGCAGGACAAAATTTCAACGTGGATGGTTAAGGAGGTGACAGCACAAGGTGACAAAATGCGTGTTTGTGATCATGGTGAGACAGATTCCCATCATGCGGTTTCTTACTATCGCGTTTTGGATACGCGTGGGCGAGCTCTTTCGTGGCTTGAAATGGAACCTTATACGGGGAGAACACATCAGCTCCGTGTGCATGCTGCCCATATGGATCATCCTATCATCGGCGATTCAAAGTATTTTTTTTCTGATAGTAATTGGACATTACCAGGAGGAATTCAAAACCGCCTTCACCTTCATGCACGTCGTATTCGTATTCCTCATCCTTCAGGAGGCATATTGGATATTGTTGCACCTTTACCACCCCATATGGCCCAAAGTTTTAACCTTTTGTCTTTTAATGAGCATGATGCTGAAACAGAATAAAAAACTTCATTTGTGTTTTTTTGATTGATAAAAATTTTGTCTATAAATTTGATAAGATGGATAGGGCATCATTAGAAGAGAGCTTTAGTAATCGCTATGAGAAAATGGTGTTTTTGCATGATGCATTTTTTTCTACAGTTCTTTATCCATATTGATTGTATTGTTATTTCTAGATAGGGTGTATCTTTAATAATTTAAGCTTATGAAGGTATTCCTTTGAATTATCTGTAGGGGTTGTATATTGGGGAGAGGTGTCTGTTGAGGAAGATGAATGAGATAAAATGTGAAGACGTTTATTGAAATGTGTAAAGGCGATTTTTAATTTTTTTATAGAGAATAATTGAATCCTTTTACAGGAATTCTTAAGGGAGCAGCATCTCAAAAAAATTCTTGTTTTCAAGCAGGTTTGTTCTGTTATCTGTGTGGTGTGAATACTTATTATAGATTTATGGTTTATATCTTTGTCTACACAATGAGAATTTATGAGTAAAGTGCTCCTTCAATGACCAATTATTCTTTTACTTATTTCATTTATCTGAATTTATTCGAAAGATTATCTTTCACAAAAGAAGAAACAAGTTTTTAGTAGCTTAATGCTTCATTGAAGATGCCATACTAAAAATTGGTGATTAAAGTGTCAGGTGCGCTTTATTGCTCTAAGGAAAGGGGGATTTTAACAGTGAACAAAAACAAATATTCAGAGATTATAGGAATGTTCCAAGAGGGGCTAAGTTGAAATGAGGAAGACTGATGGGATCATTATTGATTGATGTTAATAACGTCTCAAAAATATACTGCAGCATAGACAGAGGAACTGGTGTTACAAACAAAATTCTTTCTCTCTTTAAGCCAGTATATACAAATTATCATGTGCTGAAAGATATCAGTTTTACTCTATTTTCAGGACAATCTCTTGCTATCCTTGGAGCGAATGGGGCAGGTAAATCGACACTGATTAAAATACTTTCTGGTATACAAGCCGTTGATAAGGGGAGTGTTAAAGTCCTAGGATCTAATCCCTATAAAACTAAGAAAGATCTGTTTAAGCAGTTGGGTGTGGTCTTTGGTCATAAGAGTTGTTTATGGTGGGATTTACCACTACGTTACAGTCTGGATATGATTCAACCATTATATGGTCTTGAACGGGCCTCTTTTATCCGCGATCTTAAAGAGATTACAGAATTGCTAGGACTTGAGCCGATCATGGATAAGCCAGTACGGATGTTGAGTTTGGGTGAGAGGGTCAAAAGTGAATTGGCTTTTAATTTATCGTTTAGACCTAAATTGTTGTTCCTAGATGAGCCAAGTATTGGTCTTGATATTACTTCTAAGCACGAAATCAGGGAACTGCTTACAAAACTCAAAAAAGAGCGAGGTATGGGATACATCATCACAAGTCATGATATGGGGGATATTGATGGCTACGTTGATGATATTCTTCTATTGCATAAAGGAAAAAAACAATTTTACGGTGATCTTAATACCTTTAAAAATATGCTTCCTTCTTTGGTGCGCGTGACATTTTTTTGTAAACATTTGCAAGCGCTTTCTGCTGCTGTAAAGAGAATGGATGAACTTTCGTTAAAATTGTCTGCGCCTTTAAAAGATAAAAAACTGAACAATGAAGAATGCTCACTGGAGATTTCGTTGTCCCGTGGAGATTATTCATATTTCATACGGGAAATGACAACTCAATTCAATGGTACATTCTCTGTGTCTACTCCCTCACTTGAAGAGATGCTCCGTGTTAAATTTAAAGAATTTACTTAATCATTGCTTTGGCATATTTTTCTATGCAAGGAATGGATTACTCACTGTTCTAAGTGATAGAGCCATGTTTTTTACGGATATTGTTATTGGGACACTTTCGCCATTTATTATTCAACTTCTATTATGGAATGCACTTTTTTCTGATACGGTCAACACCATAAATGGCTTTAGCTTTTATGATATGATGTATTATTACGCATTTGCTTTAGTCTTAGGACGCTTAAATAACGGTTATAATGTGATTAAGTTTTTTTCTCATCACGTTAAAGAAGGTCAATTAGAAGTATATCTTACAAAGCCATTCCAATATATGACACAAATGCTTTTTACCTTTTTGGGTGAGAGCGTATTATATAGCATCCCGTTGTTGGCTCTTTTTGTTGTAAAGCTTGTTTTATCTTATGAAAATATTTTTGGATTGATTATCGCTTTTCTGTTCTTTTTTCTGGTTGTTATTCTATCACAATTGCTTTGTTTTTTACTTTCTTTTGGAATTGCCTTATTAAGTTTTTGGGTGATTGAGTACAATATATTACTTTCATTGAGTATTCTCAGTTCGGCGCTTCTTGGGGGTGTTCTTTTACCACCATCTTTTTGGCCGGTGTGGCTTATTCCGCTCATGCAATTTAATCCTTATCGTTTTATGATATCAGCGCCTGCCGAATTTTTCTCGACACAAAATTTAGCGGTGTTTCAGCAGTTTATTTTCGGAAGTTTTGCTTATATTTTGTGTCTTTTATTCTTAATTCATATTGTTTGGAATAAAGGAATGAAAGCTTATAATGGAGCAGGTGGCTGAGATGAAAATAATCTTTCATTTTATCAACTTGAATATCTGCCGACAAATTGTTTACGGTAAGAATTTGGCTGGGGAGTTTATTCTTTCTTTGTGCTATTATTTTATTCAATTCATATTTATTGATAGAATATCTTCTTTTTCAGGAAGAATTGGTAACTATAGCAGAGATGAGATTCATCTTATCTTTGTGGTGTTTGTTTTACTTGGTGAATATTTTTACTCATTCTATTGAAACGTTTTTTGAAAAAGTAGCGGATGGTAAAATTGAGCCATACTTGATAAAGCCTGTTTCAATTTGGTTGTTGATGTTGTTTGGTTGGTGTAAACCACTTAATCTGATCAAGCTATTTGTTCTGTATGTGAGTGCCTATTTATTCGTATCATTACCGGATATGTCTGATCTTAAGCTTAGATGGATCTCTTTTATTGTTGCAATATTTTGTGTTTTTATCGTCAATATTTGTTTTTTCATGATGTTTAATTTTGTAACATTTGTTACCAGTCGTAAGATGCCAGTCGAATATTTTCATGAAATGATTTACGAGCTTTCATTTGTCCCAATAGGAATTTATCCTTTAAATCTTGTAAAATGGCTTTTGTTTATGCTTCCCATGGCTTTTTCTGCTTCTTTGCCTGTGTCCCTGTTGCTTGGTAAAGGCGAATGGAATATTGGATATCTTCTGTTGAGCGCTTTTCTTTCCATTGCTATGACTTTTATAAGTTATAAGAAAACAATTCGTCAATTTAATGGATTAGGGGGATGAGATGAACGTTAGCCTGATTATAAAAATAAAAAATTGAGTGAATAATTCTATTGTGCCATAAATTATCGTTATTTATGCCGGCGATATAAGGCATATGAAATTTGCACATGAGGCTTTTTGTTAGATATATTGACGCGTAAGATCGGCTGTGTTTCATAGCTGCGAGCAAAGAATTTATAAAAGAAATCAGAGAGTTGAATTGCTTGGTTTTAGATCAATTTTGGTTTGAGTTTAGATGGCAGCTTGATGACAAAAACCAATGATAAGATGATGTCAAGATTACTTCATAATACGGCTGGATTTGTTCTTGTTGCGGTTATGTTACTAAAAAATTGTCAAAGACGGGTGATTTTTACATGGGTAGAATGTGGTTATTCGTGCGGATTTTATTCGTGCAATATATTGTTATGTTGTGATTTTTTTCTTAAATAATAAGAAAATTGACTGAGTAAAGTTTCTAAGCCGCCCGATAGAAAGGGCAAGATGCGGTCGATAATCGCCTGAAAAATAACAGAGCTTACTAAGCCAGAAAGCACAAAACAATAGCAACTAGCTTGAGTTCAATAAGGTAATATATTTCTAGTGTTTTTTGTAAATCAAAAGAAAAGTTCTAATTTTTCGTATGCATGACTCATTTTATATTATGATTTTTGTAAGCGAAAGAGAGATTAATGTCTCAATATTAAAGTATTATATATGAATATATTTTATTATTAACTTTAAAATACTTGAAATGATAAATTTATACGTTAAAAATAAATTGTATTTATTTATATTATTTGAGCATTTTAGTTTCTAATTGTTATGGTGGATATTATTGATGTGGATGTATTTTGTTAAATTTATTATAAAAGCACTGCATTCAATACTTATTGTTATTACTATCATATATTCATTTATATTGTACTATGAATCTAAAGGTTTCAGTAAAATAGAAACTAAGAAAAAGTTATTATCATTCGTAAAATTATATTTTATATTTATAGTGATATTATCTGTTATATGATTAGTTATTATTATATTAAATTTATAATTATATATTTAGTTAATGCTCTTTCTATAGAGCTTATGAGATATGCTATTAATAAAATTATGTTTTTAATTTTGTCTAAAGAAATAAAGAGAAAAATAAATCTAGACAGCTTCTTTTTCAATAAACAAAAATAATGCGTTCATTTGATGTTGTAAAATAACAGATAACGATCATATGTTTGTGATTAACAGTGATAAAAACAATGTGATTTGTGATATGGAGATTGAAAACTTTTTTGTGTATCATTCACATTTTCTTACCAAATTTTTTAAAAATTATATAAAGCAGAAAAAATCAATGCTGTAGCGATATTAACATTTATAATGAATCTTTTATTGTCTAGTGTTGTGAATGCTTTTGCATTTAACAATGCATTAATAGCATGTATGGTCTATTCTAAAGTTTTGTTTAAATTCATAGGTAAGTTCTATTTTGATTTGTTATTGCATAGCTCGTATTGATGTATAACAAAAAACGATTGAGAAAATATAAGATCACAAAAATAAATTTTTGATTGGGCATATAAACTACCGATTGTTTATAGATCAAAAAAATCTATGCGTATCAAAGTTACGTAGTTTTTTTCTCTTCAAAATGCGCATTTGAGTTAAATTTTGTGATTGATAGCGATGAAAATATGGATATCATTCGATATCCACGAATTTTATATATTCATCTAAAAAATATACGATAAAAATTTTACGGCTATGGTGGATTTCATTTTTATAAACTGAAGAAATATAATACAGGGCATTACAAATATTTGCGACAAAATAATTTTATTCGGTGTTGTTGAGACTTTTATGGTTTACATTTTTATCATTTTATTTTGGGTAGAGAGAGTGCGTATTCATTATTATTTTTCTATTTTATCTTAAAAGCTTAAAGTTATATTAATGTCAAAAAGCTATAATTGTGGAAGATAACGAATTTAAACGGAAGTTATTCCGCGATTCTGTAGAAACAAATGGCTGTAAGATCATTGAAATGTGTAATGGCTTCTTTATGGATTAAAGTTGGCACATCCATCAATGTCATATCTTATCTCTAGCTTTTTCAATCAAAGATCTAAGCTTGTGCTTACGCTCATTTTTACTCGCTTAGCTATTTCTCCTCAATCTATAATAAGAAAAAAATATTTTGTTATAATATTTAAATAAATATGTTTATCTTACTACATTATATAAAAATAAAAAACATTATGTGTAACTAAAAAACAACACTGTAATATTTTTATATTATAATATTTATGAATTAAAGAAAAAATATAATAAAAACAATAAAATAATTATTTAGTTTTAGCTAAATTATACAATTTAAAAATACATATCAAGTAATTGACAATTTAAATTTAATATGTATTGTATTAATTTTAAATATTGTATAACATAAAATGATAATTAAAATAAAATTATTAATTAAAATTTTGTGTTATATTCTTCTTTTCAGAAGATAGATAGACGTTATTGATAGATGATGCGATGTTTTTTGTTTAGAGGGACAATAAATAAAATTTATTTTATTAAATATTATATAGGTGGTTATGATGAAAATATTTAATCATTGTATAGTGTATGTCGTTGCAATGGCTATTTTCTTTTCGCAGGTTTTTTGTGCTAATGCTGATTCTTTAAATGGTAGGTTTCAAAATACTGGTTTCATTTCTGTAATGACACAAGAAAATGGAGTTACTAAAGCTGTTAATATGATTATTAGCCAATTTGGAGGACAAGGTGCTGAAAAAAATGTCCACAAGGTTGCGGCTTTAATGGGGATGGAGGCAGCGATTTTTGGTTTAATTGCATATCTTGTATATTTCTTTACTAGAAAGCCGCCAAGTCCTAGAAGAGCGACAGGTGGAAGAACGTTCGATGCTGTTACTCATAGTGCATGGGCTCTTAATCCTTGATGAAGTTTAAATTATTCCTATTATTGAATGTTTTATATTAAATAAACCGTGATATTTAAGCACGGTTTATTTATTTTTTACTTTTAATAATATTGATAAATTTATTCTTTTATATCATTAAGATATTGTTGCGGGCGGAATGGCAGTGTAGGGGGATTAAATTTAAATAATTAGCTGCTTTTTAAAGTTAATTAAATTTTTTCTCTTCAAAATACGCAGTTGAACTAAGTTTGTACTTGATATTTTTTTTATGATGAAAATACATATGCTTTAATTGAAATACCCATGAACTGTGCGTATCCAGTCAAAAAATATAGGGTAATATAATCTTATGGGTATTGTGGATTTTATTCTGATGAACCGAAAAAGCACAGTGATGCGTCTTACAAAGATTTGCAAAAAATGCTTTTATTAGAGGCTGTTCATCTCTTTGTGGTTTACAATTTTTTTTATCATTTTATCTTAAGACAAAGAGAATGTGGATTCATTTCTATTTCTCTATTTTATCTGAGAAGGATGGAGTTATACGAATGTCAAAAAAAGTCATGATCGTGGAAGATAATGAGCTTAATATGAAGTTATTCCGTGATCTTGTAGAAGCAAGTGGCTATGAAACCGTTGAAACACGTAATGGTCTTATGGCATTAGATTTGGCG
Source organism: Bartonella sp. AU15XJBT (assembly GCF_028618615.1). Lineage (NCBI taxonomy): Bacteria > Pseudomonadati > Pseudomonadota > Alphaproteobacteria > Hyphomicrobiales > Bartonellaceae > Bartonella > Bartonella sp. AU15XJBT. Next base: position 15,827 of record NZ_JAQITG010000013.1, on the reverse strand, counting down.
CGTTCATCGATGCCATCTCTTATCCTTGTGGATATCCAGTTGCCAGAAGTCTCTGGAATAGATGTTATTAAACAATTAAAAGAGGATGAAGAACTTCGATCAATCCCCGTTGTTGCTGTAACAGCTTTTGCTATGAAGGGGGACGAGGAACGAATTCGTGCCAGTGGATGTGAAGAATATATGTCAAAGCCTATTTCTGTCCCTCATTTTATTACAATGGTAAAACATTTTGTGGACTGAAGCTTTGTTAAATGATGATAGAAAAAGACATTGAAAAGCTATAAGATTGCTAAAGTTATCACACAAATATTTTTGTGCTTTAGCATGTGGATATATTCAAGTTAGTAAAACAGACTTTTAAAATTGACACGAAAGTTTTGAATTTTTTTTGGTCTATTTTTCTTAGTTTTTCTCTTAAGAGAAACAGCTGTTTTGCATTTTTGTTTTTTCTAATCGGTATAAATTTGTTCCTACATTCATCTAAAAGTCTGTTTTAGCAGGGTAAAAATTTAGCAAGATGAAAAAAGCCCCGATGAAAACGGGGCCCTATATATTGCATAAAAATTGAAATTAACGTTTTGAAAATTGGAAAGAACGACGCGCTTTTGCTTTACCGTATTTTTTACGTTCAACAACACGGCTATCGCGGGTAAGAAATCCCCCTTTTTTCAAAATTGGTCGGAGTTCTGGTTCGTAATAGGTTAAAGCTTTGGAAATACCATGGCGTACCGCACCAGCTTGTCCAGAAAGACCACCACCTGCAACGGTTGCAATAATATCAAATTGGCTATCCCTATTTGTTGCAACAATTGGTTGACGAAGAATCATTCTTAGAACGGGACGCGCGAAATATTTGTCAAATTCCTTGTTATTAATGATAATTTTTCCAGAGCCCGGTTTAATCCACACGCGAGCAACAGCATCTTTTCGTTTTCCTGTTGCATAGGCACGTCCTTGAGAATCAAGCTTCTGCACGTGGACAGGAACAACATTTTCATGGAGCTCTGTAATATTTGTTACCATGCTAAGTTCAGAAAGAGAATTAATTTCAGCCATAATCAAGCAATCCTTTTGTTTTTGCGGTTTAAAGCGCCAACGTCAAGAGACTCGGGCTGTTGTGCTTCATGCGGATGTTGGCTTCCAGCATAAACACGGAGATTCTTCAATTGACGGCGACCAAGGGGGCCACGCGGAATCATGCGTTCTACAGCTTTTTCAACAACGCGTTCGGGAAAACGCCCTTCAAGAAGCTGACGTGCTGTACGTTGTTTGATTCCACCAATATAGCCGGTATGCCAATAATATGTTTTATCTGTATATTTTTTACCGGTCAGAGCTATTTTATCGGCATTGATGACAATAACGTTGTCACCATCATCAACATGTGGTGTAAATGTAGCTTTATGTTTGCCACGTAAGCGGTTTGCAACAAATGTGGCAAGACGACCTAAAACAAGGTTTTCTGCGTCAATAATAACCCATTTTTTCACCACTTCAGTTGGCTTTTGTGAAAAAGTTGCCATAGAAGTATCCTTTAATTAAAGCCCCTGTAGCATGAGGGCATTTTCATTGTTTGCGTTGAAGATTGTTAGCACAGCGAAATATTTAACACATACTTGTTGCTCTGATATAATGTCTTTTGATTGACGTCAAGAGAAAATAAAAACTTTATAAAACAGCACTTTATGATTGAGGTATTATAATACCTTATTAAAATAATTTTATGGATAATTTAAATTTAAAATGAATGTTGCAAAAGGCTATTTTATCTTTAACGCATGATTGTATTTTATTAATCGCCATTATAAAATAAGCGGCAATGCAGCTGTCTCGTTATTTTCTCAATGTTGAATCTTCTGCTTGTGGTCAAGCTTGGTTAGATGCTCTTGATGTTCAAGGGATAAATAATGCGCGTGCTATTTCTCAAAAGTTTGGTTTTCCAGATCAGTTAGCGCGAGTCCTTTCAGCAAGAGATGTGGATGAAACTGAAGCTGTTGCTTTTATTAATCCAACATTGCGAACGCTTATGCCGGATCCAGAAAGTTTTAAAGATATGCAATGTGCAGCAGAGCGTATTGTTAAGGCTCTTCTCAATCAAGAACAGGTTGCTGTTTTTGGTGATTATGATGTTGACGGTGCTTGTGCATCAGCACTTATAGCGCGTTTTTTTCGCTATTTGGGGATTGAAGTCAAAATTTATATTCCCGATCGTATTGTTGAAGGCTATGGGCCGAATGAACAAGCAATGAGAATGCTCGTGCAAGAAGGTGCCCGTTTAATTATCACGGTTGATTGTGGCGCAAATAGTCCAGATGCTGTAAAAGCGGCGAGGCTTGCGGGGGCTGATGTTGTGATTTTAGATCATCATCAAATGTCAGAGGTTCATCAAGAAGCTGTTGCTCTTGTCAATCCTAATCGCCCTGATGATTTTTCTAAACAAGGCCATTTATGTGCAGCAGGTGTTGTCTTTATTACATTAGCTTGGGTTCATCATTTGCTGCGGAAAAAGCAATTTGAAAGGAAGCTGCCTGATCTTCTTAGTATGCTTGATCTTGTTGCATTGGCAACCATATGTGATGTTGTTCCATTACAGGGTGTTAACCGTGCTTTTGTGGCAAAAGGGCTTCAAGTTGCTCGTTCTATGCATAATCCAGGGATAGCAGCTTTAACAAAGGTTGCACGGATAGGGGAGCCACTTAATAGTTTTCATTTAGGTTTTTTATTAGGTCCTAGAATTAATGCAGGAGGGCGCATTGGCGACCAAGCTTTGGGAGCGCGTTTGCTTAGTTGTGAGAATAAAGATGAAGCGGACAGAATAGCAGAACAATTAGATCAGCTTAATCAAGAACGCCAAGAAATGGAGAACATTCAATTAGCACAGGCGGAATCTTATATTGCTTCTCTTTATCAAGATCAAGAAACACCATTGTCACTTGTCATTTCTCATCAAGAATGGCATCCGGGAATTATTGGTATTCTTGCTTCCCGCCTTAAAGAGCGTTTTTTTTGTCCTGTTTTTGCTATCGCTTTGAAAGAAGATGGAAATGGCGTAGGGTCAGGACGCTCAATTCATGGCATAGATTTAGGAGCACTCGTTCGTGAAGCTGTTACCCTCAATTTATTAGAAAAAGGAGGGGGGCATAGTATGGCAGCAGGAATTACAATTCAATCGACAAAAATTGAAACTTTTCGAAAATGGCTAGAAGAAAAAGTTTCTGTCATGGTTTCACAATTACATGCAAAAAAATCTCTTCGTATAGATGGTTCTCTTTCTGCTTCTGGTGTCAATCAAGCACTCTTTGAGTTGCTTGAAAAGGCGGGGCCTTTTGGGACAGGGAATGCGACACCTGTTTTTGTTCTTCCCTCTCATCGATTGGTGAACCTATCTGAAGTTGGAAAAGGACATCTTCGTCTCATTGTATCTAATGGGGAAGGCAAAAAACTGCAAGGAATAGCTTTTCGTGCTGTAGGGACAGCGCTTGGTGATTTTCTGTCGAGAAATATTGGTGAAATGATTCATTTAGCGGGTCATCTTAGTTTGAATTATTGGAATGGAACGATCAATCCGCAACTGCGCGTGATTGACGCTGCTGCAGTGATTTAAAAGAGATATTTTTTACATTAGATGTCTAAATTAGAAGCAAAAGTAGAGTTTTCTTGTATAAAACGAAATCGTGCTTCTGGTTTTGTTCCCATGAGACTTTCTACAGTCTTTTTCGTTTCTTGAATTTCCACGGCATCAATAGAAACACGAAGCAATGTACGTTTTTGAGGATGCATCGTTGTTTCTTTAAGTTGTTCCGCGCGCATCTCACCCAGCCCTTTAAAACGCCCGATTTCAATTTTAGCTTTTCCCGTAAATTCAGTTTTGAGCAATTCATCCTTATGGATGTCATCGCGTGCATAAGCAACTTTTCCTCCTTGCGATATTCTATAAAGGGGAGGGACGGCGAGATATAAATGTCCTTGATGAATAAGGTCAGGCATTTCTTGAAAAAAGAAGGTAATGAGCAGTGAGGCAATATGAGCACCATCAACATCTGCATCTGTCATGATGATAATCCGTTCATATCTGAGATCTTTTTCACGATATTTAGAGCGTGTTCCACATCCAAGAGCAAGGATAAGATCGCTAATTGTTTGGCTTGAGTTCATTTTTTCATGTGCAGCACTGGCGACATTGAGGATTTTGCCACGAAGAGGTAAAATTGCTTGGTTTGCTCTATTTCTCGCTTGTTTGGCTGATCCTCCTGCGGAATCCCCTTCAACAATGAATAATTCAGCACCCGCAGCATGGTTTTGGCTACAATCTGCAAGTTTACCGGGCAGACGTAATTTACGGACAGCAGTTTTTCGACTTATTTCTCTATCTTGGCGTCGTTTAACACGTTCTTCAGCACGTTCAATAACCCAATCGAGAAGTTTTGTTGCTTCTTGAGGGGAGTTTGCCAACCAATGATCAAAAGGATCGCGGATTGCACTCTCAACAATACGCTGTGCTTCAATGGTTGCTAATCGATCTTTTGTTTGTCCAACAAATTCAGGGTTGCTGATAAAGACAGAAAGTATTGCGGCTGTTGAAATCATAATATCATCAGATGTAATGATTGCTGCGCGCTTGTTGCCTATTAACTCAGCGTAGGATTTCAATCCACGTAAAAGAGCTTGACGTAATCCTATTTCGTGTGTTCCACCTTCTCCTGTAGGAATAGTATTACAGTAAGATTGCACACAAGAATCACCACCATGCCAAGCGATGGCCCATTCAACACAGCCATGACCATTATTTTGTTGTGTTTTACCAGAAAAAATTTCTGACGTTACGCGATATTCATCTTTTAGTGACGCAAGTAAATAGTCTTTAAGCCCATTGGGAAAATGAAAAACAGCTTTTTCAGGAATATTTTTAACGCCTTCAAGTATGACGGGATCACAAGTCCAGCGAATTTTTACGCCGCCAAAAAGATAGGCTTTTGAGCACGCCATTTTATAGATTTTTTCTGGATCAAAAGCTGCTTTTTCACCAAAAATTTCATGATCAGGATGAAAACGAACGCGCGTACCACGGCGATTATAAACATCCCCCAAATCTTCCAATTCAGATTGAGGAATACCGCGTGAGAAACGTTGGCGGTAAAGTTTTCGTTCTCGTGCAACTTCAACTTCCATATCATCAGAAAGAGCATTGACGACAGAAATTCCTACCCCATGAAGTCCGCCCGCAGTTTGATAAGCTTTTCCATCAAATTTTCCTCCTGAGTGAAGTTGTGTCATAATAACTTCAAGGGTAGATTTGTCAGGCATTTGAGGATGATTTTCGACAGGAATACCGCGTCCATTATCTGTAACGGTTATATAACCGTTCCTATCTAATGACACTTCAATGGAGTCTGCATAACCAGCAACAGCTTCATCCATCGCATTATCAATAATTTCGGCAAATAAATGATGAAGTGCTTTACTGTCTGTTCCACCAATATACATTCCAGGGCGTAAACGTACAGGCTCTAAACCCTCAAGCACTCGAATAGAGAGGGCATTATAGTCGTCTTCTTGCGTATTTTTTGCACTTTTTTTTGAAATCATCCCTTTTGATTTCGTTGGAGATTGCAGAGTGCTTTCTTTTGTATTTACCCGAGATTGGGCTTTATTTAAAACACTAAAAAGATCCTTGTTGTTATCGCTCATAGCGTTTAACTATATACCTCATAAAATAAAATATTCATTAAAATAAATTTTATGCCTGTTTTTTATTTAAAAATCAATGCACTTAGGAAACATCAATTGTTGGACCAAAAATTTGTTCAAAAGCGTGTTTGAGTGCAATATCAATATCATGCATTGTTACAGGGCACCCTAGATCAAGAAAGCTTGTGACACCGTGGTTTGTAATTCCACAAGGCACAATTCCTGAATAATGAGATAAATTAGGATTAACATTGATAGAAACGCCATGAAAACTTATCCATTTGCGCACTCGAATGCCAATCGCCGCAATTTTATCTTCGGAAGAAAGATCATGTTGTTTTGATGGGCAATGAGACTGTTTAACCCAGACACCAACGCGATCTTCTCTACGTTCGCCTTTAATATTAAAGCTTGCAAGCATCTGTATGATCCATTCTTCTAATGCACTAATGAAAGCACGAATGTCTTGTTTTCGACGTTTAAGATCAAGCATAATATAAGCAATACGCTGTCCTGGACCGTGATATGTAAACTCGCCCCCACGTCCTGCTTCATAAACAGGGAATAAATGAGGAGCTAAAAGATCTTTTTTATCTGCACTTGTACCTGCTGTATAAAGGGAAGGGTGTTCAAGAAGCCAAACTTGTTCATGGGCAGTTTTTGCAAGAATTTTTTCCACACGCTCTTGCATATAACGCAGCGCTTCAGGATACTCAACCAAATGATCACTTATTTTCCATTCAACGGGTGGATTTCCTAGAATAGCATTAAAATGATGTGATAAGTGACTACGATCCCTATGTTTTAATTCAAATGTCATTGGCAATATTTATCTTAATGTTTGAGTTTGTATTGTAATCAGAAAAATAACAAAAGCATAAGATTAAGAGATACTTTATGAGAATTGCAATGAATTTTATTTAAAAAACGCGTTATGCTCGTTTTACCATCTTCCTGTTGCACCACCACCACCTGATGATCCACCACCACCTCTAAATCCTCCTCCTCCTGAATGTCCACCAAAGATTCCACCAGAGGCTCTACCGCTCGTATTTAAGTTTAAAAACCAAGGTGTGAAAATAATACCCATCCAAAGATACTTTCGTGGACCTACTTTCTGACCAAAAATCACAGCCAAAATGGGCAAACCAACTGCTATAAAGAGAATGAAAAACAGGATTGTATTTATAATCATTTCTTCTTTTGCAGCTTGTTTACGTTGTTCTTCAACAGCTTTAGCCTTTTGATTGATTCGAAAAGAAAAATCAGCATCGCTTTGTGTGATCACTTTGATAATTGCATGAACCGATTCGACAATTCCTTTTTGATAATTTCCTTCACGAAAATTAGGAATCATGAAGCTATTCATGATGACAGAGGAAATGGCATCTGTTAGTTCTCCCTCCAGACCGTAACCTACTTCAATACGTGCTTCACGTTCATTGGGTGCAATGACGATTAATACGCCGTTATTGATCTGTTTTTGACCTAACTTCCATGTGCGAAAAAGAGAATTGCTGTATGTCTCTATATCATTGCCCGAAAGAGTAGGGAGTGTTATAAGAACAATTTGATCTCCCGTTTTCTCTTCGAGTGTAGCGAGCTTTTCCGTTAAATTTCTCTTTGTTGCAAGATCAAGTAAATGAGCCATATCATTGATATAGCCGGTTAAGGGAGGAAATTTAGTGTGTGCGTAAGTGACATTCCCCAATGCAATGATCAAGCATAGAATGCTCAAAGGAACCCATAAACGTAGAAAAAAACGACGTTGTATAGCGTGTTGAAATGATTTCATTAATTAAAATTAACCTTTGGTGTTTGTTGGCTATCCGTATCAATGGTAAAAGTTGGCATAGGTTTAGCATCACGAAACCATAATTTTGCCCAAATCATTGTCGGCATTGTTTTGAGCGCAGTATTGTAGGCACGGACTGTTTCGATATAATCGCGGCGCGCAACGGAGATACGGTTTTCAGTTCCTTCTAGTTGTGATTGAAGGGCAAGAAAGTTCTGGTTTGCTTTAAGATCCGGATAGTTTTCGACAACTGCCATAAGCCGCGAAAGTGCACTTGATAAATTTGCTTGATTTTTGAGATATTGCTGCATAACTTCCGGATTATTCAACATATCTGCATTAATGTTGACTTGTGTTGCTTTGGCACGTGCTTCAATGACATTTGTGAAAACGTTTTGTTCATGGGCTGCGTAAGCTTTAACTGTTTCTACAAGATTGGGGATGAGATCTGTACGGCGTTGATATTGATTGAGCACTTCACTCCATGCTGCGTGTGCTTTTTCTTCAGTTGTTGGTATGGTATTAAATCCGCAGCCACTTAAAAGTGGAATTAATCCTGCCAAAAAAATAATGATTGAAAATTGTTTTAATATTTTAAACATTGAAGAAGTTTGTACATTTAACATAAAGATGTCTCCACAGATATTTTATATATTATATAGGGTTTATCTTCTTGGTGGAAAGTATTTCGAATTTTATAAACAGATACCCTTATCAATAAATTGATATCTCTCTGCACTTTTAGCACGCTTAAGTGATGTGTTGATATAAAAATATAGATGTCATCTTGTGAAAGATCAATAATATTCATATCAATTATTTTTACAGAAGATTATATTATTTTCGTAGTATTTTTTTGTTTTAGAATGTAGCAGATAACAATTGAGGAAGAGAAGAATATAGGCATCAAGCTTATAGAAAGGAGAGGAAGTTTTCCTTTTTCCTCCTTTAGAAGTTATGCTTAACCTATTGAATAAAAAGGCTTTTAAATTATGGATATCAACAATTGTGAAGAAAGGGGAAAATCCTATGTTGCAAAACGTTCAACCGCAAAGTGAAAAGTTTGACGGATTAGCGGGTGATTATGATCGTTCTTGCTACCCTCTCGCCTTATTGAAGACCATGTTTCTTCCTTTTAAGAACAAAAAACATTTGTCGATCGTGGATGTAGGTGCTGGGACCAGGCATTACATGAGAGGGGATTGTTAAACTTTTAGGGAATGAGCACCAATCTCATGCTATCAATATATCGGTAGATATGATTAAGAAGGGGTGAAGAAAATTTTCTACGGTACAGTGGTATCAAAGTCAAGCTGAAGACTTATTGCTTCAAATTGGCGAGGTCTATCTTGTTGCTGTGGCACAGGCGTTTTAGCGGATGGATCCGCCCTAAGTTGCTTTGGCGTTGCTTCAGATCAATTTCGAGCCAATGGTGTTATGGCGGTTGTTCAAAATAATCGTGATTTCAAGCATAGCGAATTTCTAGACGTTTATGAGGCATTGTTAGAGAAGATCCGTTCGAACTATTTCCGTTATTATCGTAATTTTGATTTTTTACAGGAAATGAGTGATGGTTTTGGAAAAAAACAGAAAATATTTCTTTTCATACACATAACTGAATAATGACAATCCCGTCTGAATCTTTTATTGGAATGAGCTGCTCTTTAACGCAAGCTCAACGCGCTATTGTGCGCTGTAGGGAAGAATATTTGCCGAAATTGGTTGCATTGGTAAAAAATATGAAGAGCAAGGAAGTTTGGAGCTTTATATGTATACAAATAATCTGATATCGATGATGCTTTTTTACCGTTTAGCGCATCAGAGTAGGCTTTGTTCAGGAAATTCGCGCATTATTAAGGCTCATTTTGAGGGGAAAAACAGTTTTTTTGCACTTAACGGCTGCCTCAGTACATCTGATCTTTACTGTCTACTTCACATGTGAGAGTTCTCAACAGAAAACTTATGAACTGCATTATGGCATTTAAGGAAAAGTATCTTTACTATAATTTGGCAGTAGGTTTTACACTAAGTAGGAAGAGGGGGATTTTTTGTTTTTATAATTATTTTTTACTATTAAAGTTTTGTTAAAATAGATTTTGACAGGAAAAAGTATAAAAATTATCATAATCAGAATTTTCTCGTCTATATTGATGTTTTGAATAAGTTTTTTTAATTTTCAAGTTTCGTTGAAAATACTGCTCTATCTTCAAGAGAAGGTTTAATTTTTGCAATCATGATAGATTGTGACAGCTATCTATCTAAGTTTTCATAAGTTTAGTAGGAATAATTTTGCGATAAATTCATGAAGTCCCCTCATCTTTACGTTTAATAAAAAAAGCTAGCCTGCATCATCACACACTTTGCCATCTCCCAATGTCGCGACAGCCCTTGATACGGTTCATAAGAGGCATTTTTAGTCTTTTCTTGTACAGTTTCACTCCCCACGCCAATCTCGCTTGTGTTCTGCAAGAAACATGATTTTGATTGATTTAACATAAATAGATTTGGAATGAGAGAATCTTAAGACATTCGCTCTCTCATTCAATATGCGTAACGCTAGATTGTCATTATATATTGATTTACTATCTATTATTTAAAATTCACAGCCTTTGTTGTGTTTGTCAATATCTCATTTTCATTTGTCGTTAACCATTCTATTTTTTGGCAATACCTTTATTCTAAGGAATGGCTTTTAAAAAAGCATTTTCGTTTAAAGAGTAATTATATCTTTTTTGTTTTATAGAAGGATCAATAATGCTAAGAATTACTCTTTAATTAAAAAAGAAAGAAAATTATGACGATTATACTAAAACCGGGTAAGGTAACACTTAGCGAACTTGAAGCTATTTATTTTAATGGTGAAATCAGTAAGCTTCATCATGACACGCATTTAGCTATCGAGAAAGGAGCGCAGCGCATTGCTGAAATTGTTGCTGGAAGTGAGCCTGTGTACGGTATTAATACTGGTTTTGGGAAGTTGGCTTCCATTAGAATTGATGCGGACAAAGTCACTATTTTACAGAGAAATCTTATTTTGTCCCATTGTTGTGGGGTAGGAGATCCTCTCGCTGAAAATATTGTGCGTTTGATGATGAGCTTAAAGCTTATCTCTTTAGGAAGAGGGGCGTCTGGGGTTCGTTTAGAGTTGGTAAATTTGCTGGAAAATATGCTTGAAAAGGGTGTTATTCCTGTCATCCCAGAAAAAGGATCTGTTGGCGCTTCAGGTGATCTTGCTCCACTTGCTCATATGGCGGCTGTTATGATGGGAGAAGGAGAAGCGTTTTTTCAAAATATTCGTATGAGTGGAGCACTTGCTTTAGAGAAAGCAGGGTTATCCCCTATTATTTTAGAAGCAAAGGAAGGTCTAGCCCTTATTAATGGGACTCAAACATCAACAGCACTTGCACTTGCCGGACTTTTTCGAGCTTATCGGGCATTGTGTGGTGGATTGTTGGCTGGGGCTTTAACGACAGATGCTACCATGGGATCAACGGCGCCATTTCATCCTGATATCCATATTTTGCGAGGCCATTATGGGCAGATTGCCGTATCGAAAACATTAGAAAAGCTTGTAGAGGATTCAGAAATTCGTGCCGCACATTTACGGGGTGATGAGCGTGTTCAAGATCCTTATTGTATACGTTGCCAGCCACAGGTTATGGGGGCATGTTTTGATATTTTGCTAGCAGCAGCAAAAACACTGGTTATTGAAGCAAATGCTGTTACAGATAATCCGTTGATTTTAAGGAATGGTGAAGTTGTATCAGGTGGGAATTTTCATGCTGAGCCTGTCGCGTTTGCTGCTGATCAGATTGCTCTTGCTTTGTGTGAAATAGGATCTATTTCTCAACGGCGTATTGCCCTTATGGTTGATCCAGCAGTTTCTTATGGTCTTCCAGCTTTTTTAGCGCACAATGCAGGTCTTAATTCAGGTTTTATGATCGCTGAAGTAACAGCAGCAGCTTTAATGTCTGAAAATAAGCAAATGGCTCATCCTGCTTCCGTTGATTCAACACCAACTTCAGCTAATCAAGAAGATCATGTTTCAATGGCTTGCCATGGTGCTCGTCGGTTATTGGTAATGAGCGAAAACCTTTTTACACTTATTGGCATTGAAACGCTTATTGCAGCACAAGGAATTGAATATCGTGCACCTTTAAAAACAAGTACTCTTTTGCGATCTGTTATGGAACGTTTACGCAAAAATATTGCTTCTCTTAAGGAAGATCGCTATCTGGCTCCAGATCTTCATCAAGTCCATATACTTGTACGTGAAGGGCACTTATTATCTGTTTTACCAGAAATAGTTTTTCCTTCATTAAGTTTTCAATAATATTGGTTTTAAGGCCAATGCTGAAGGGCAGATATGAAATTTTAAAACTTCCTTCATATAAAAATATAGAAGATCGATACTATATTTAAATTATTTAATAAATTATGTATTTATTTACTGTATATATCTATTGTTTTTAGTCAAATAGATATTTTATAGTGCTCTAAATTTATCATCATAATTTTATAGAAACTATAAAATTGAAGAACCCATACTTTCTGATTTCTATCAGAATTTTTAATATAAGTTAAATAATATCCGCATTATATATTGTGATATTATATTTTTATAAGTACAAATTATATTATAGGAATTGTTTTAAGTAAAATAAAAACTTTACTATATATTCTTCTTATTTGTTAATACTTTATGAGTTTTATAGTTCATTTTTGGTATTTTAAATAAAAAAGGAGAAAGAAATGTTTAAAAGTGCTAGATTATGCGTTTTAATGACAGTTCTTTTTTGTTTTTTGCAAATATTTGAGGTTCATGCAAATTTTAGGAGAGATAGTTTTCCAGAGGAAATTTTCATTGTGATAGTGTCTCAAGAGAAAGAGCCTCTTGTTTTGGCGAAAAACAAAGGTTTTATTGCTATCTCAGGACAAACTCCCAGAGGCAAGGAGAATGCTATCATCGGACCAACAGTCAAAGATGCTATTTTTACCCTATATTTTTTTTTCATTGGAAAGCTTGTAGTTAGAGCAGTTGAAGTCCTTAAAAGATGGGCTGTAGATACACTTTCTCATACTTTTGAAAACTGGCGAGATTCGTATTATCACTGATTGAGCTACTCAATTGGCGTTAAAAGTTTGTTTTATAGACCCAAAGAGAGTTTGTTTAAAGTAACAAAAAAATTAATTGTACGCATCGTTAATGCGCCTGTTATGAATTTTTAGGCTTTTATTTCGGTGCACTGAAATAGAAGCCTTAAGTGTTCATACTACATTAAGGCTAATTTTCTCTGTAAAAAACTAGAGAATACGAAATGAATTAAATGACAATTATAAAAAAATTCATTATCACTTTATTTAAATAAAATAATACGAAATTGCAGGCTATAAAAGCTGAATAATTCGCAATAAAAGTATTTTTTCATTGTTTAGAGCAAAGTGTTGGACTGGCTGGTCTTCGATGTTTTTTGAAATATATTTGTGAAAAAAAACATGAGGCTTTATTTATCATAAAGCTGTTATCGTGGTGTGGATTTTGTCAGCATTTCAATAAAGAAGGAAAGAAATGGCAATAAATGAACTGAAACGAGGGATGAGTAAGCGCCAAGTTATTTTTTTAGCTCTTGGCTCTGCTATTGGAACAGGTCTTTTTTATGGGTCTGCACAGGCAATTAAGCTTGCGGGTCCTAGTGTTTTAATTGCCTATTGTATTGCTGGTTTAGCTATTTTTATGGTTATGCGGGCTTTAGGAGAAATGATACTGCATAATCCATTGCCTGGTTCTTTTGCGCGTTATGCGGCAAATTACATATCGCCATTAGCAGGTTTTTTAACGGGTTGGACATATGTATTTGAGATGATTCTTGTTGGTTTGGCTGATATTACAGCTTTTGCGACTTATATGGGGTTTTGGTATCCTGATGTTGCTCCTTGGGTATGGGCACTGAGTATTACATTAATCATCACAGGTATTAATTTAGCTGCTGTAGAAGTCTATGGTGAACTAGAGTTTTGGCTGTCTTCTATTAAAGTTATCGCGATCATTGCGATGATTATTTTAGGAGTAGCAATTATTTTTTTGGGGTGGGGTGAAGGTGCAGATTCTTCCACTGTTACTGTTCATAATTTATGGAAGAATGGTGGTATTTTTCCCAATGGCTGGTTTGGTTTTTTAGCTTGCTTTAGTGTTGTTGTTTTTGCTTTTGGTGGCATAGAAATCATTGGCATGGCAGTCATGGAAGTTCAAAACCCTCATCAAACGATTTCAAAGGCAATTAATTCTACTCCAGTTCGTATTTTGCTTTTTTATGTCATGACGTTAGCTATTTTAATGTCTCTTTATCCTTGGAATGAGATTGGTCTTATGGATAGTCCTTTTGTATCCATTTTTGAAAATCTTGGGATTTCATATGCAGCAAATATTTTAAATATTGTTGTTGTTACAGCGGCTATTTCGGCAATGAATAGTGGAATGTATGGTGCTTGTCGTATGATCCATGGTTTATCACAGGAAGGTTATGCTTTGAAAAAGTTTCAATATTTATCAAAAAACGGTATACCAGTTTTTGTTATTTTGATGATCTTCGCTATTTTTCTCCTTGGTGCTGTCCTTAATTATTTTTATCATGAAAAACTTTTTTTTCTTATTGCAGCAATGGCAACATTTGCGACGGTTTTTGTTTGGATGATGATTCTACTTTCGCAAATTTTTATGCGAATTAAGATGCCTAAAGAAGCACAGAATAGTTTAAACTTTCCTATTCCTTTTTGGCCGATAGGGTCAATTTTTTCTATTTTATTTATGTTTTTTATTTTTATTCTCTTATGGCTCTTCGATGAGACACGACCAGTTTTAATTGTCGGTATTAGTTGGATTGCTTGGCTTGTTATTTGTTTCTATGTCCTTAAACTTTATAATTTTAAGCAAAAGAAACTGCAGTAAATAAAGATTCAACTAAAAAGAAATAGCTGTTGTTTTCAGAAGAACGGGTATTTGATCATGATCCTCTAAAGATTGGAATAATTTAGATTGAAAACAATCTATTCGTTATCATTTTGTTTTGGAGTTTTTTGTGAGCCATTGCTTATGATAACGCCCCAATCATATAAATATCAGATATTTTTTGATGGTGAGCTGTGCCATTAATAGCCATGCCATCAATATAAGTATCTCCTGTTAAAATGCCTGACAGTACGAACATATTTTACTAGATAGTATAGAGAAATATTTTTTCTAAATTTATTAATGAAGTTATGTTTCACAAGAAAAGTTATTTTGAGAATTATCTTTATTGTTTGATTTAGTTTTTTTCATCGATACTCAACTGAGCCAATAATTTATTTTATAAGTTTTTTTAAAATTGAGTTTTTAAATTTTATTATTTAAGGAATCGCTGATCTTTTAGAAGCGAAGGTGAAATTCTTTATGCAGTTTCTTGTAAAGAAGAGCTAGAGGCTTTTGCGTCTTTTAAAAGGATATTGCAGTTATTATGGGCGAAAGAGAAGGATTTTTTTATTATCATTTTTTCAAAGAGAATTGGCGCTGCTAGAAAATAGCAGATAACAGAAGCATTGGGGGATTGTATTATTGTGTTTGCAAAAGCTTTAATAAAGAAACAGTAAGGTATCACGATAAAATCTCATAGAAAAGTCAATCTAAGAAAACGATGAGCGTGTGAACATTTTTTCACGATCCTGTTATTGCTACCAAAAGAGTAGGGAGCAGGCTTACTTTTTATAAGGTTATATTTCATTGACTGTTTTTCGCGGATTTTTGTTACAATGTTAATAATATTGATACAGGGCTAATTTTTATCACAAGTGGAAGAGGACCAAATGCGTTTTTGCAACTGTATTTAGGTACAAAATTATGTAATATTACCAGGTGTACAAGAACACTACGACTAGCAAGAGCAATCCTCAAAAAGTGGCTTTTTGCATGAAAAATCTTCCGATACATCTGAATCCCATACAACAACGGTTTCCTCTATCCTTGGGGCGACGAGCAACATTATTACGCAATCAGACAAAGAGACCACAATCACGGCTTCTCATATGATTGCCAATGAAGATATCAATGTGGCAGGACAAAGCGTGACGATTGATGGCATGACAGATCACCATGAGAGCCATTCAGAAACCCATGAAACAGGTTTTGGTGTGGGATCAGGCAAGGGTTTTGTTTCGATATTTGGGAGTGAGGGAAAGGTGCAAAATGAAGAAAGTTTTGAACATCAAGGCTCTTCGCTCAATGGTAAAAATATTACCATCACCGCCAAAAAAGAAGATGTGAACGTGGTAGGTTCTGACTTTACCGCAGAGGAAAATATTAATGTTTCGG
>NZ_JAQITG010000012.1:0-51897 GCF_028618615.1 Bartonella sp. AU15XJBT | reverse complement strand
TGTTTATCCACAGCCCATGAGAGAGATCAGATCAGCAAAGTAGTGAAATTTGCTGTTTGTTTTATGGAAAAAAGACAAATTCACTATGGGCTTAAAATATCAGAATGAGTATTTTGATAAGTTTTATGAATTATTTTATAGAGAGGTTTTGTCTGTTTTTAAAACCCCCAAAACACCTACAAAACCCTCTTAGATATATATTAAAAATTGTATTTATGTGTTGTGTTTAGTATAGGTTGTTTATTTGAAAGATTAACTTATTGAAATATAATAACTTTTATTTTTGACTAAAAAATATATATAAAGGGGGGGGTAAAAAGAACACCCAAAACCCCCATAACCCCCCAAAACTAATGATGGGGAGTGCTTTGAAGGTTTACTGTTATATTGTTTAATGTTTTATAAGATTTCCAAATTGCCTCAGTGTGATGTCTTATGATCTTTCACTAAGGGGTGCCATTCATAGCGTATGGTAGGTCGACCACTTTGAGAGCACTTGTCTCCAGAGATTTTACGAATATAGTTACAACGACATAAAAGCTCTAAAGCTTGCTTAACGGTTTGATTGTCTGTTAAACATTTCCAATCACGTTTATAAACATCCCTTGCTGTAAAACCATCGGGTAAACAATCACAGCGTTCAACAATTAATTTTGCACGCTCTGCTGTTAATGTATCCCCCGCCGCATAAAGTCTTTTGACATGACTTAACAGATATTTTTCCCAACGCAACGCTGTTGTAATGGCATAGAGACCAATTTCAAAACCACCACTATTAAGAAGTTCAAAAATCAACGCAAGGCTTGCTATGGTCTTTGGCATTTTTAAAAGATGCGATTGTAAGCTTTCTGAGTGAGTACCTCCTTTTGCCTCTCTATGAAGGTTTTCTAACCATTCATAAAATTTCTCTTGTGCTTTTGGCATAAAACGCATGATCAGCGGGTGTTCTGGAGAACCTAATCGTTTATCACGAAAAGAGCGAAAAACACCTTCATACTTTTGCCAGCCCTCTTGATTGGGAGGTCTATCAATCAATTTCCATTCTTGATTTTCATCGGGCCACACAATCATTTGAAACCGTTGCAATAAACCGTCATCGTTTATTCCATGGTGGATTGCTTGAATGATGGGAAGAATTCGTGAAGGTTGAATGCCTCCAATTATTGATAACGTTACATGGGGGATAAAAATGGTTCCCCGCTCGATACGGTCATAGGTAAATTGATCATCTCCATTAAAAGATGTGAGATAAAAAGCACGGTCTGTTTGATATTCCTTTCTTTCTAGATTGGTTAAAAAACCAGATAACTCATCACGAACCATTAAGAGACCACGGGGGTTTTCTTTTAACAATTCCCCAAGCTTTTCGACCGTGACATCATTGACAATAAACCGAGAGACATCATCATCATGTGTATTATCTTTAGAGGGGGCTTCAGACAAAAGAGCACGGGCTGTTTCAAGATCTCCTTTTTTGATCGCTTTATGGGCTTGTTTTTTCTTTTCTGATTTATCTAAAATTTCAAGTATCTCTTCAATTTCTTGTTTTTCTTTCTGTTTTAACCAGTCTTTATACCATTGCTTTTGAAGGCAAGTGATAGGAGCTAAAGCGGCTTTCATGGCTGGTGTTTTCATGGTTGAAGGCTGTCCAATAAGAGCGCCCCAGAGATTAGGGACAATCGTCCAATCATCATGTTGTTTTGGAGCAACCCGCACGCCATTACCAATGACAGCCGCCAAACCGCATAAAGCAGAGACAGCAATAAAATCCATTGGAGCTTGTTGACGCTCTGAAACGTCATAAATATAGTCCATGAATGGCATTGGGAGCTGTAATGGATTAAAAGGTTCAACGGGTAAAAGAGCACTCTCAATCTGTTGTAATTCCTTCCAACCGTTTTGTTGCAAGGCGACTTCATAAGGAATGGCTTTTAAACAAGTATTTTCGTTTAAAGAGACATTATCGTTATCATTGACGGGAGTATTTTCATTCTTGTTTTGTAAATTACTATCTTTCATAGTTTCCCTCTTTTAAGAAAGTAATACGTTATTAAAATCAGTTCCTTTTGGAGCTTGCATGATAAAGACCTCAAAGCCTTGTCTATAGGCACGCTTTGCAAGGGTAAGACCTGCTTTACGACCCGCATCATCGCCGTCCATTGCAATTGTCAGACGTCCTTTTGTATGGGGTAAATTCACACGCATCATGCCACTGGTTGAAAGAGACGCCCATAAATTCACGGGCTCTGATAACAACCCAGACAGAAGAGATAGACCCGTTTCAATGCCTTCACAAATGACCAGATGTTTGGGATTGGATTGACTTAAATGCACAGCACCGCCCATGACAGAACCCAACATGGCTTTTGCTGGTTTCTGATCTGTTTTGCAGCCATTGGCTTGTAAAAAGGTTCTATGAATGGCAAAGGAGCCAGCGCCCTTAACAAGAGCCACCAACGCGGGCAGTGTAATCCCTAAAGGGTGTGGACACTTGCTATGAAAGCGTAAATCAGTAGGCAAATCACATGTAATACCCCGCATACGTAAATAGGTTTCTGCTAAAGTATTTTTGATTGGTTGGCTTTGTTGCCAAATTGCTTTTGCTCTCTCTGTTTTCTGTTTTGCTCGTTTGAGATCAGCACAAAACTGTTTTGATAAAGAGAGCGTATGATCATAAGCTTTATCAAAAAAGGCTTGTTTTCCAAGCAAGCCAATTCTTCTGAGCGCTTGTATGATCTCTCTAAAAGAGCAGCCAGCATAACAAGTGAGTAAAAGACGCCCATCATATCCATTGGCAAGGGATAAGCTAGGCAGCCTATCATCATGAGCAGGACAACGGGCTATCCCATAATATCCATGCCAAACTCCACGTAATGCACAAGTAATTTTTTGAGCTGTTGTATGCAATGCATAAGCATTGCTTGTTGTAGCATTTGTAAAATGCATAAAATCCCTTCCTGCTACTTGCATTACAGGACAGATTCTGTTATTTCGGGATTTGCGAAAGTCGAAATACTTTGTCTGTCCTATAAGGCAAAGTTTTCTTTAGGCGGTGTCGTTGCCACGTTGGTTTTTTGCTTTTTCGATTACATCGCAAAGGTCAGATTGTAACCAGCGCGCTAAGGAACCAATCTTTAAAGGCTTTGGTACCGAGCCATCAGCGACCCGCCGCCAAAGTGTTGAAACGCTTATATTAAGTAGTTTTGCACTCTCACGTACTGTGAGGAGTGGTTCATTTGGAATCATGAAATCCCCTCTATATTAAATGATAGAATCACTGTTTATTAACTATATATAAATAGCAATTCGTAGCAAACTTTTCCAGCAAAAAAACAATATCTTGTGATTTTTTATCAAGATAAGCAATAATTTGTGATTGTATTATCCGTTATGGATAAAACAAGGAAAATGGAGACATAGAGCTATCCACAACTTTTATTGTTTTGACCAGTGATATAAGAAGCCCATCTATCCATAAAAATACGACGCTGTTCTAAATAGTCTGTACGACGATAAGCACGCTCCACTTTTCTCCCTACCGTATGACCTAGAATGGTTTCAGCGACCTCATAAGGGGCATTGGTTGTTTCTGCGAGCCAATCACGTAAACTAGAGCGAAAACCATGGGGGCAAGCTTCCAGAGCAGTTTTTTTCATGTATTGTAGCATGCTGTTTTGTGCAAGAGGACCGCGACCGGTTGCAGAAAAAAGAAACCCATTGCGAGATAAAAGGCGTGCTTGTTTAATCACTTTTAGTGCTTCTGATGATAAAGGAACGCGAAATTCTTCTGTAGCATCGCGTCGTCCTTTCATACTTTCAGCAGGGATAGTCCATATATCCCCATCAATCTGATCTTCACGCATATAACGCAAAGGGCGTGTACGAACACCTGTCAAAATAAGTAAACGCAAAGCCAGTTGTGTCATGGTTGTTGTTTTGCAGAGTGACTGATAAAAGGAAGGCACATCTTTCCAATCCATTGCAGGTAAATTTTGTGCTTTATGGCGTTGCTTCCCTAAAAGAGCGCGTGCTTTTATTGTTGCTTGTAAATCAACATCCAATCCTAATGCAGCCGCATGTTTAAGACAAAGATTAAGACGATTTATTGCTTTCTCTGCTGTTGCAGCTTTTGTATGCCATATGGGAGCAAGAACATTACGTATCTCTGTTTGTGTAATTTCTGAAATAGGAATACAGCCTAATTTGGGGAGAATATAAAGTTGTAAAGGTAGAAACCAATTCCCAGCCTTGCCATCTCCTTTTAATTCAGCTTTACGACTTTCAAAAGCATCTAAGGCAATGTCTTTTAGGTAATGGAGATTACTTATTGCCTCACGCTTTTGTTTCTCACGTTCTTTAATGGGATCACGCCCCTCATGCAAAACAGAACGCCATTGATTTGCTAATTCACGGGCTTTTTTTAAAGAAACATTTCGCAACGCACCCAAGCCCATTTCGCGGCGCCGACCATGAATGGTATAACGATAAAGCCATTGAGCACCACCATCTTTACGCTTATGGAGAAGCAAGCCGGCACCATCATTATATTTGCCAGCCCCCAATGTTGCGACAGCCCTTGCATTAAGACGATTCATAAGAGGCATTTTTACTCCTTTCTTTCCTCATTTTTACCCACACACCAGCCCCGCTTTTGACGTGCAAGCAAGTGATATTAATTGATTCAATCTGAGAGGGTTTGTGATGAGAAAATCTTACTATATTCGGAGTTATGATTCAAGTTGAAAAAGAATGATTTATTATTATAAATCAATGTGTTGCCAGATCCCGGATACTAATGCGAGGGCGCTCGCAACCGGAGGGGGCTTTAAGTGCAAAAAGTGCAAACTAAAAATCCACATTTTTACGATATTTCTTTGGGCAAGAAAATTCGCTTCAAAAGAAAAATCATGGGGATTTCTCAAAAACAATTGGGAAATCATTTGGGGGTAACATTCCAACAAATACAAAAATATGAAAAAGGTTTAAATCGCGTAAGTGCAAAATGTTTGCAGGAAATTGCTGATAGACTCGATGTTCCCATTTCCTTCTTTTACGCTGATAGCGCACAAAAAGAAGATAGCCTCTGTTATTATGATGACCAAATATCGAGTAAAGAAGAGTATTTACTTTTGAAAAACTTCAGAATCCTTACTCGTAAAAAACAAAAGGCAATCTTGCAATTGATTTCTGATGAAAAAAACAGCCTCTTATTTTCATGAATTTACGGAAAAGAAATCAATGTGTTGAATAACATTGAAAAGCATTTTCAACTGTCTCCCCCAAAGGACGAAGATTTTTATCCGATCTGGAAACAGTTTGAGTGGAAATCTTTGTCTTTAGAGAGGGAGGGAAGAGATCAAATAATTGAACACTGAACAAATAAAAGATTAAAAAAAACTTCCAACGCAATGCATCATACCATCTTTTAAAAATTAAAGAACGTGAAGAGAAACAATTGACAGAAGATAAAAAATTCACTTAAGTGCACTCTCAAAGAGATGAAGACTTCGCATAAAATATTCAATTTTTTCAATTCTGAAAGATTAAAAAAGACCGAATTATTTGAAATAAAACTAACTTATTGTGCGAACGATTATGATTGATGTGCACAAAATGGGATTGTTGAAGATATAATTTAATGATGTTCCTTGACCAACTCACTCTCTCCTGAGTATAGCGCGGGGAATAAACGTGGAGAGACACGAAGGAGTATAGAAAATGAGTTTTAAAGTTGCAATTGTCGGCGCAACAGGAAATGTCGGTCGTGAAATGCTTACAATTTTAGAAGAGCGTGGTTTTCCTGCACACGAAATCGTCCCTCTGGCTTCACGACGCTCATTAGGGCAAGAAGTTTCTTATGGAGACAAAACTTTAAAAGTAAAAGCACTGGATACTTATGATTTCTCTGACACAGATTTGTGTCTTATGTCTGCGGGGGGAAGCATTTCCAAAGAATATGCTCCTAAAATTGCTGCAGCCGGCTGTGTCGTTATCGACAATTCCTCCACGTGGCGCTATGATGCTAATGTTCCGTTGATTGTCCCTGAAGTCAATGCACAAGCTGTAACTGCCTTTTCTAAGCGTAATATTATAGCCAATCCCAATTGTTCAACCATTCAACTGGTCTTAGCTTTAAAACCTCTCCATGATGCTGCCACCATTAAACGGGTTGTTGTCTCTACATATCAATCGGTTTCTGGAGCTGGTAAAGAAGGAATGGACGAACTTTTCGAACAATCACGCGCAGTGTTTGTTGCTGATCCAATTACATCAAAAAAATTCACCAAACGCATTGCCTTTAATGTCATTCCCCATATCGATGTTTTCATGGAAGATGGTTATACAAAAGAAGAATGGAAAATGACGGCTGAAACGAAAAAAATTCTTGATCCCAAAATTAAATTAACAGCCACTGCTGTTCGGGTTCCAGTCTTTATCGGTCATGCAGAAGCCGTCCATGTTGAATTTGAAAAACCACTCAGCGTATCTGAAGCACAAGAGCTTCTCCGCGATGCACCCGGTTGTCAGCTTATCGATAAACACGAAGATGGTGGCTATACCACACCTTATGAATGTACGGGAGAAGATGATACCTTTATTAGCCGTGTTCGTGAAGATATCACCGTTGAAAATGGTTTAGCTTTCTGGGTTGTCGCCGATAATTTAAGAAAAGGAGCCGCATTAAATGCCGTTCAAATTGCTGAATTGCTTATTTCTCGTAATTTGATAAAGCCTAAGTCTGTAAATTAACCATTTCTCTATCCGAAAGAATGAAAAGGTAAAGAGCCGATCTATCAAAAATTCCGGCTTCTCTTCAGCAGGATCTTCCCCTACTAAGGGTTCATATCACCACCCTAAAGGACAGTAATTCGAGGCATTGATAAATTTTACTCTGAATATTCTTAACTCCCGCCACCTTAAGTTACCTCTCGCCGCCTTAAAAAACGAAGATCTCTATCTGCTCTTGTACACAATCGCACTTTTTAACGCGTTTGCACCGATCACCGTCCTCATGCCGCCTTACGACACAACAGTAACAAGGAAAAAAAGCCCTAGCCAGTCTGTAAAAATCCAACTTTTCTCAAGCAAATTCCACTGAACGCCCCCCGAAAAGGACAGAGCTAGAGGCATTGATAAATTTTACTCTGAATATTCTTAACTCCCGCCACCTTAAGTTACCCCTCGCCGCCTTGATACCATTTTACGGTACAATAGGATCAGCAGCATAAAGCATTTTTTGCTTCATGCTGCCATCTTGTTTGTCATCTCTCTCGTGAGATTGACTTTATCCTTATTGAGCAGGATAGGTCACAACACGGTAACGCGTTTCATTGCGTTCAAAGTTTTTGTAATTGACATCACGAGGAAAGAAGGGATTATAAGCATTCACACGCTTTACAGAAACGCCTTGTGCTTTTGGCGAAGGATTTAAAATTGTCCGTTCATCCCTTTTTTTGACACCTGTGGCATCGATAATCACATCGGTTCTATACAATTTTTGCATGTTTTTGCGTGTTTTTTGCATCGCCGGAAGCGCTTTAAAGTCAGAAACAGCCTGTTTTACTTTTTCTTTTTTTACTTTTGGCGACTTTATCATGGAAGTTGATTTTACAGGCGCCTTTTTAAAAGCAATAGTAGGAACATTGTTGACATTGACATAACGTGCAGATGCCCAACCAACTTTTCCATGATAACCAAGAGAACACCAAGTTTTATTGGATAGACAGCCATAAATTTGTACTTTTGCTCCCATTGGAACCATTGCGATCACTTTATAAGCTGTCGCAGGACCTGTGCGTAAAGATACCTGACCTGATGCAACACGCGCAACGGTTCCAGCAATGGTCCCAGCTGCTTGCGCGTGAGAAGTAGTCACAGCCCCCCCTGATGCTCCCAAAGCGCATAAACTCCCCAAAGCCCATAAAGTCATCGTCGTTGATAAAAAATTCTTTCTTAACATTATTTTTCTTCCTCTCTAACATGTGAAGGGCAAAATATTCGCCTTTGCAAAAATTTGCTGCGTTTAAATCCAGTAATCATCAATCTTTCTTTTCCCCCAAAGCCCCCAACCACAGGCAACAAAATCTCTCTTTGTCCCCTCCACCGCTCTCCACAAACACGGGCCTTTTGATCTTGATTGCGCAGTCTATTCCTCATGAATTGACGACTAAAACATCATCTGATTGCTTGACTCTTCAACCAATCATTCTCTTAAAGAAGTTTTTAAAGTGTCATTGGTTCCCTCAACAAATCATTACAATAGAAGAATTGATGACCTGAATTTCAGAGATTTTCTATGAACAAATGATGATATTTCCCCAAAACTGCCGAAAATGGAGAGAAAAAGAATACTCTTTTTAAAATAAAAGTGATTGAATATTCTCTAAAGCTTGTATAGGCTCAGATCTTCCTAAAAAAATACAGAGTATATTGAAGATTTCCTCAAAAAATCTCTTATAAAAGAAAGTTAAAAGCACATGACATTAAAATTTTTTTCTCGTAGTTGTCTTAGAGGATTATTCCTCTCTCTCTTGGCACTTTTTTTGTCTACTGCTTTTTCCATGGCTGCAGACAAAACAAAAATCAAACTCGGTATTATGGAGGGACGGGATGCGATTATCTGGAAAATTGCTGCTGAACAGGCTAAAAAAGACGGTTTAGATATTGAACTCGTTTATTTTTCTGATTACGCTTTGCCCAACGACGCTGTTAACGCAGGAGAGATCGATGCGAATGCTTTTCAGCACGCACCTTATCTTAATGAACAAATGAAACAACGTGGCTATAAACTTTCAATTGTTGGCTATACATTTATTGCTCCAATCGGTGTTTATTCGCACAAAATAAAAGATTTAAAAGATCTGCGTGATGGTGCACATGTTGGTATTCCTAATGACCCATCGAATGGTGGAAGAGCCTTACTTCTTCTCAATTCTTTAGGTCTCATTAAGTTAAAAGATCCTCATAATATTCTTGCATCTCCACTTGATATTATTGAAAATCCTAAAAACCTACAAATTCGTGAACTCGATGCCGGTATGCTCGGGCGTGCAATCGACGATTTTGATATTGCAATTATAAACACAAACTGGGCTATTGTTTCTGGATTAAACTTCGAAAAAGATGTAGTCGCATGGGAGAGCGCAAAAAATAATCCTTATGATAATATCATCGTTGTACGCACGAGTGAAAAAGATGAACCATGGGTAAAAAAATTAGTTGCCGCTTACAACAATGAACTTATCCGTGCAAAAATCAAAGAGGTTTTTGGTACAACAGCCCAAACATCTTGGTAATTGTGCCAAATATCCCGGTAATCGTGAATGGAAAAACCTACTCTTATCTCCTTAAAAAACATCAGCCGTTGTTTTAACAAAACGGCTGGTGTTCCGGTAATCAATAATCTCTCTTTAAATATCCATGCTGGTGAAATCCTTGGCATTATTGGGCGCAGTGGAGCAGGAAAATCAACACTTATTCGCTGTTTAAATGGGTTAGAGAAAATTGATGCAGGGTCCATTTTTTTTGAAGGTGTTGATATTTCAAATCTATCAGAGATAGAATGGGCGCCTTATCGACAACGGATTGGAATGATTTTTCAACATTTCAATCTTCTCTCATCACAAAATATTCTTGATAACATTGCATTGCCCCTTAAATTAAGTGGTGTCAGTAAAAAACAACGCCACAAACGCGCCCTTGAACTGATTGAATTGGTTGGGTTATATGGGAAAGAATATTGTTATCCGGCACAATTATCCGGAGGGCAAAAACAACGGGTTGGCATTGCCCGTGCTCTAGCCGCTAATCCTAAAATATTGTTATCCGATGAAGCAACTTCTGCTCTTGATCCTGAAACAACACAATCTATTCTAGAGCTCCTTGCTAATATTAACAAACACCTCAATCTCACGATTGTGCTCATTACCCATGAAATGGAAGTTGTACGCACCATAGCGCATCGCGTCGTTGTTCTTAATCAAGGGCAGATTGTAGAAGAAGGACATGTGAAAGATATTTTTACATCACCGCAAGACGATACAACTATCGCCATGCTCAAACTTGTCACGCCACAACTTCCTGAAAAATTTGCGAAAAATCTCAAACCCATCGGACAAGAGGCTGTCATTGAAATCAATATTGCCGGTGAAATTGCCCAGCAACCTTTTCTTCATCTGCTAGAAAATGAGAGTGGTTTAAAAGCACGTATTTTGCATGGTGGCATTGATACAGTTCAAGATGAAACCATCGGGCGACTCTTCTTGGCTCTTCCTGGAGAAGATAAAGAAGCTTTAGACAAAGCTGTTCAATGGTTAACGAAAAAAGGACGATATTGTGAGGTATTAGGTTATGTTTAATGTTCTCACGCATGAACTTCCCCAAGCTGTTATTGATACAATATTGATGGCACTTAGTGCATCTTTTATGGCATTTATTATAGGGCTTCCCCTTGGTCTTCTTCTTCACACAACAGCACGTGGAGGGATTTTTGCCTCATGTCTCATCAATCGCCCTTTAAGCATGATCATTGACAGTATTCGTGCCATTCCCTTTATTATTCTTGCATTTTATCTTCTTCCCGTTACGCGTATCGTTGTAGGACGAGGGATAGGAATGCCTGCTGTAATTTTTATACTGACCATTTCAGCCATTCCTTTTTATGCACGCATGGCCGAACTCTCTTTTAAAACCGTTGAAAACGGCCTCATTGAAGCTATCCGCTCTATGGGTGCAAGCCGTCTGCAAATTATCAGACATGTTCTTATTCCTGAAGCTCTCCCTAGCCTAATTACAGGTTTTACAGTCATGGTCATTTCTCTCATAGGTGCCACCTCACTTGCCGGATATCTTGGTGGAGGCGGTTTAGGAGACATGGCAATCCGCTATGGCTATCAACGTTATAATACCTTCATCATGACCATCGTTATCATTCTTTTGATCATGCTCAATATTATAACCCAATGGACTTCTGATAAAATCGTACAAAAACTTGATAAAACGAAGCATTAAAAGACTTAGAATTTCACGGGCTTGCATTATCACTCTCTTTGCCACTTCCAAAGTGCAACACCTTGCAAGTAGAAACACCCCTTGGCGATCTGAAACCGCTCATAAAAAGCCAAGCACTTTTTCTCTTTTCTTAAACGATTTTATCGGCAAAAGCCCCAATTTGTAACCAAGCAAATAGTTTTAATGGCTTCAACATAAAAGGGGATAAAATGAGAGATCTTACAACATTCAAAACTCTCTCTCACCATAAAACGATAAATTATCTTGTTAAATCATTCTCTTAATCACGATCTGATCAAAACTTAGACAAGATATTGATTTATAGTGATAATATAGCGTTATTCATATTGAATGAGAATACCGAATATCGTAAGATCTTTTATTTCAAATCTCTCCATGTTGAATCAATCAAAATCGCCTGCACGTTACAAATGAGATTAGCGTGTGGATAAAAACTATTAAGAAAGGACTAAAAATGGCTCTTATGAACCGTCTTAAGAAAAGTCTGTCGCAATTGGGCGCTGGCAAATATAACGATGGTACCGACTTGTTACTTCATAAGCGTAAAGATGGGGGCTCAATGGCTTTATCGTTCTACCATTCACGGGCCCGTCACGAAATGGGCTTAGATGCCTTGAGAGGTGTTTCTTTTAAAAAAGCCAGTGAACGAGCAACCCAATAGCGTTCTGTTTTGCATGAGAGGCGTGACTCCATTAGCAACACCCCATCAAAACAATCGAACAGACAGAACAATCTGCTATCGCTATCAAGGCTATAACACCTCCACCATAATTATGATTGATCACTCTCAATGTATGATTGTTATCTTCCAAAGTGTTTGATAAAAAATAGCAATCTCTCGCCAATCCATTGCTGATCTATTAATGGTTTTATGACATTATTTTCTTAAACAAGGTTTGTGCTTTAACTTTCTACCTGTAAATCAAAATCTAAACCAAATACAGCAGCATATTTTAAACGATATTGAGTTGGATAAAATCTCTAAACACTATTCCTGCTTTTGTATGCCAAAGTGCAAACAAGCCTATTGCATATCTTTGTAGACATAATTCTAAAACGGGAAAACTGCCTAATTTTAGAAGAATATTAAAGGCGTAAAGATGTAAACCAATTTCCATCTTTACCATCATTCTTTAGTTTGGCATTAAAACTTTCAAAAGCATCTAAAGCAATATCCTTTAAAATAATGGAGATTACGCATTGTCCCACGCTTTTTGTTTATCACGTTCTTTAATGGATCATAACCTGCTGGTAAAAACAGAAGTCCCCAAACGAAATAGACTTGGCTCACATATTCATACGCTTGTTTGAAAAAGGCATCAAAGCCTCTAAGTCCATTTCGCGACAGTATCCGTGAATGGTATAACAGTCAATCCATTGAACCTCCATCTTTACGCTTTATAAAAGAGCAGACTAACATCATCATACACTTTGCCAGTGCACAGTGTTGCAAATCACCCCTTAACACTCGAGACAGTTCATAAGAAGCATAGCTTTCTTGTACAGTTTCACTCCATACAAGACCCCCCGCTTTTAAACATGCAAATGAGTGGTTTTGATTGTTTCAACATAAAAATAGGTTTAGAATGAGAGAAGCTTACGATATTCTAGCCTCGCATTCCGGATGAATGACACGAAGCTATCCTTATAAATAAATATATCCTCAATGTTATCATCGAAGAAAATTCGAAGAAAATTGTATGAAAATTCTTCAAACAAAGCACTCAAATAATCTTAAAGGTTGGAAGATTTTTCTCCCATAACAGCAACAATAAGCCATTGAGCCGTAAGGGCTGGTTTTTTTAACTGTTCAACTTCCACTGTAACCCCATAATGGAAAACCACGCGACCAGAAGGGCGAATTTCTGCATCATCTAACACAAAACGCGCACGCACCCGTGCCCCTGTTTTCACAGGACTCATGAAGCGTACTTTATCAAAACCATAATTAATCCCCATTGTAGCCCCGTCTAACTCTGGAAGAGCCTCATAAGCAAGCGTAGACAAAAGCGATAATGTTAAAAAACCATGAGCAATCGTTCCCCTAAAAGGCGTCTCTTTAGCCTTTTCCTCATCAACGTGTATCCATTGATGATCATCTGTAGCGCATGCAAATTGATTAATCATATCTTGTGTAACAAGACGCCACCCCGATAATCCTATTTCTTTCCCAATAAAAGTAGTGACATCTTGTACTGCGATTTTTTGCTGCATAACGCTATTCCTATTTTATTTGATAAAACCCACCACCCCTCTTGCTTTTATAAAACCCATTGATTAGAGCATCAAGAATAAAAGATTAATTGTCTTAAAAACAAATACACCTTATGAATAAAAAAACTCTTTTAGTAAAATAGTTTTCAAATGGGAAAAAAGAATGGCGAGCAATGTGAACCTAACAGGTTTAGCGCATGATTTGAAGCAACGTGCAGAAAACCATCCCCCCATCCGTATTGGACTGATTGGCTGTGGTGAAATGGGCACAGATTTATTATCAAGTGTTGCGCATATGGAGGGTATAACAGTCGCCGCCGTAGCCACGAGGACACCATCGCGTATTTTTGATGCTGCAACACTCGCCTATGGTGAAGAAGGACATGTCTGTGAAGTTGAAAATGCTCATGCCCTCACGCAAAGCGTTGAAAAAGGTTTGATTGCAGCCACAGACGATATTGACCTTGTTTTGCGCCATGAACAAATTGACATTATCGTTGATGCAACAGGTTATCCTGAAGCAGGAGCTGAAATTGGTTTTAAAGCGCTTGAAAACAACAAACATCTTGTCATGATGAATGTGGAAGCCGATGTTACGATTGGTGTGTATCTGAAACATGAGGCAGAAAAACGAGGCCTTATTTATACCCTTGGTGCTGGTGATGAACCTACTTCCTGCATGGAACTCATTGAGTTTGTTTCAGCTCTTGGGCATAAAATTGTTGCAGCAGGAAAGGGAAAAAATAATCCTCTCCTCTTTGATGCCACACCTGATGCTTACGAAGAAGAAGCTCTCCGCCGTAATATGAATGTGCGTATGTTGGTTGAATTTATTGATGGTTCCAAAACAATGGTTGAAATGGCAGCAATTGCCAATGCCACTGGGCTTCTCCCCGATTGCCCAGGAATGCACGGCCCCCAAGCGGCGCTGCAAGATTTAAACAAAGTCCTTATCCCTAAACAAGATGGGGGCATTTTGCAGCAATATGGTGTGGTGGATTATTCAATAGGTCAAGGTGTCTCCCCAGGTGTCTTTGTCATTGCAGAAATAACACATCCACGTTTACGCGAACGTATGGAAGATTTAAAAATTGGTCAGGGACCTTATTTCACCTTTCACCGCCCCTATCATTTAACAGCTATGGAAGTTCCCCTCACCTGCGCACGCGTTATGCTTTACGGCAAAAAAGATATGGTTCCCCTTAGCCACCCAGTGGTAGAAGTCTGTGCTGTTGCTAAAAAAGATTTACACCCCGGCGATCAGTTAGATTTTATCGGTCTTTATAGTTATCGCGCTTGGATCATGAATATTGCAGAAGCACGCGCTCGCCAAGCCATTCCTTGTGGTCTTTTAGAAAAAGCAACAGTAACAGCTGAAATTAAAAAAAATGAACTCATTACAGTACACAATACGGCTATTCGTGAAGATCAATGGATTGCACGTCTTCGTGCCAAACAAGACCTTTTACTTCATTGTCCTTCTCTTGGCTAAGCTATAAATATCCTCTCCTTACCCTAATATAAAAATCCATTGATTTATAAGGAACAACGTTTCTTTTCTATATGAGAGTAACGCGTAAAAAATAAACGCATTTTGGATTAAGAATACTTCCTTCGTGAAGATTACATGAATTGAAAATCTTTATATCAAACAAGACCTTATGCTTGCCCGCTCCTCCCGCTCATGTATTCCCTCCTTATCACCTTACTTAACAGCATCCTTCCCTTTAAGCAACAGAACAACCCAGAATAAACTTGTATTGCAAATTCAAGTGTCTGTTTTAATAAAAACATTTTCCAACACCGCACATCAGCACCTCTCTCTCACAAGAAAGCCTGTAAATACTATAAAAACTCTCCATGAAATAATATAAAATTTATTATGTATCGATATCTTTACGCTATAAAAATACAAAACGGCATCATAATTTTATTTTCCAATTCCCAATACTACGATAGCCCTTGAGCCTTAGAGATGAATAATGAAAGAATTTTTACTCTTTTCTTAAAGAGTTTTTATCCATACACGAATGCACCTTGTGATAGGCAAAAAATGCTTTTGATGAATTCAACATGAACAGACTTGAAATGATGAATATTTATAAAGCAATAAGTTATTTTTAATTTAATATATTGATTTATAACAATAAATTTCATCAGTCACTTATATTCTAAGAAAAAATACAGAAATATTTTTTATTTTATCTCTTCTTATTTTACCCTATAAAAACATTGTAAAAAGGATAAATATACCTTTGATGAATAGCCTTTATATAAGAACAGCAAAACAATATTAAAAGGCTGATAAAGAGGGTGCAAGTGTTATGACGAGGAAATAACCATAGACTTAAAAAAATCAGGTTACACCACTTTGAAAAGAAAAAACATCAATTGTCGGGCGTTGAACTTTAATAACACCCAAAAAGATATGTTAAGTATTAAGAATAGTGATTTCCCATCCAATACAGCATATACTACTCCAAATATTGATTTTTTCAAAACAATGAAGTGAGAATAAAAAACTCATCGACTGTGTCGATGAGTCTTCTACTAAAGTGTAGAAAATATTCCTAAAAGAGATACAACAGTCCCCAATATATCTCCACCCCATAAAGAAGCAAGAAGTGATAAAATGCCTATCCCACCCCAAAAGGCTGAACCTGAAAATGCAGAAACTTTTTCAACTTTCCCAAAAGAAACGCCATCTTGTTTCTCAACGCCATAAATAACAGCTCTATCCGCAGCTTTAATAACTGCATTGTTGTCTTCTGTAGAAACAGTAACTGCCATTCTCTCTTGAAATTGATTTTTTACAAAACTTGCATTCCCCTCTATAATTTGTACAAAAAACAGAATAAATAGTGTAAAAGTAAATGAACATACACGATTTTTAAATATTTTAAACATAGCTTTATTTGCTCCTCTTTTTCTTCACTGTAAAAGTAAAAGAATATTCATATATATAAAAATATATAATACAATATGATATATTATATATAAATTTACGATAAATATAATACATTATGTATTACATGTAAAGACATAAAACAACATAATTTAAATGTTAAAAATAAACCTGATGAATTCAAAATAATAATAACAATACTAAAAAATGTCTGAACGGACTACTTAAGAAAATTTATTTTAAAATCAAATGATTATAAAACATATTGAACACCATAGAGCATCGCCTCACATTACAAAAAAACTTATTAAAGTAAAATGTATCGCTCATCTCTATTCTATTATCATTACCTAAAATTTTAAAAAGATTCATGAATATCAAAAATAATTTCTTCCTTTTACAATAGAATCATTGATCATTAATGCTATTAAATTAAAAGAAGACCAGCAATATTTTGTAATTTCTATCTCTCTACTTCAAAATAATAAAAATTCATCAACTTTCACATCAAAATAAAGATTTAAAAAGTAAATTTTCATTTGGAAAATTATATAATAAAACTTCTATAAATGCTTTGAAATGACAATAAATTTTAAAACAGTATAAACTTTAAAAATGACAACATAATAATATTTATCTCTTATATTAATAATACTTGTCTATTATTAAGATAAAAGAAAGCTGGAATAGCGCTTCGAATATCTTTTATTATATTACGCATCGATACGGCGCAAGTTCGCTATCGGTTGTCGAGAAATAAAATTTCTAGCAAGTAAAAACAGCGACCTAACACAAATATATCTCCATAAATAAGCCTTAAAAGTGTGTACTATTTTTTAACAAAACGGTTATAAATTGTAAAAGAGCTATCAAGATCTCTATTTCCAAACAGAAAAGACGTGAAGGAAATGATTTTCAACTTTTATTAATATATAAAACACACTATAGTATCTTCAAAAAGGTCACTCAGCCTCCTATCTCATACAGCATAAAGCATTGAAAACTTTTCAAAATTAACAAAATGCATTTATAAAATAAGACAACCTATTAACTTTACAAAAACATTATAAGCAACACGAGAGCGCTAGAAAACTACCTAAAACCAAATACTAAGAGTGTCATGAAAAATGAGATAATCCCCCAAAATACTGAAAAACAACTTTCCTGCTTCACTTTCATAAAAGTTAGCTGATTTTTTTCCTCAATAGGATAGATCACAGCCCTATCTATATTTCGAGTCACTATATTTTCTTCTTCATTAATAAAGAATAATTCTCTTTGAAAGAACTCTTTAGCAATATTCATATGCCTTTCTGCACCTTGTGCAAAAAAAGAATGAACGCTATAAAAATATAGAAATAAAAATTATTTTTAAATATTTTAAACATAATTTCATATTATCCTATTTTTCTTTAAATAAAAAAGTAAAATAATAATACAAGTTATAAAAATTATTTGTCTAATAATGTATTTTTATACATACAATTAATATATTATATATTTGATGCAAGTGTCATTAAAATTTTAATAAAAAGATTGATCAAATATTTGAAAGAAAAGTGATAAAGCAACCTATGAAAAAATCACGTTTTTGAAGGACCAGCTTCAAAATAAACAACTTAAAAAAATATGCCCTTGAAAACCGATATTAAATAATCAATTTATCAACCACTCATCTTAAAAGCAACCTACTGTATTTATAGTCATGATGCATTGTTTTGCATGTTGAATGAAAGACCTGACCATTATAAATCCCCCCTTAATCTTAATGCTGTTTATATTGAATCAATGAAATTTATTTGCTTACAGATTACAAGCAAGAGTGGTGTGTAGGGCGAAAAACTTAAAGAAAAAAATAGCACTTATGGGATATTTAAAGAGCCGAATGCTGTTGTAAAAATCGGAAATTGACCAAGTGTATGATAGTGCCCCCTTTTTACTTCAACAAGTATAAAGATGATAGTGTACAACAGTTTTGTTATTATATGAATTTACCATTATATCATTCGACGTGCAACGCCGCAAAATAAGCTTGGATACCTGATGTTTTCTTTAAAACAAGCGATGTGCAACACGATGGGGTTCTGTTTATCATGGTTTCAACGGTGTTTCTTCTTTATCATCTTATAAGCTCATTAAGCTTTCTAGAATTTCGTGACGCTGCGCATAAAATGGTATAACTGTAAATTCACTGAGCGCCACCATCTTGACGCTTAATAAAAGAGCAAGCCAGCACCATCACACACTTTGCCAGCACCCAATATTGCAAACCAGCCCTTGGCACTTGAAATGGTTCATAAGAGGCAAGTCTTTCTTATACAGTTTCACGTCACATAGCTAATCCGCCCACACAGCTAATCCGCTTGTGATGTACAAGAGGCATGATTTTATTGCCTCAACATGAAACAAGCTTGGGATAAGAAAATTTTATGATATTCGAGACTCTCATGCAACATGAAAAAACAAACACTCTTTACAAATCAATATATTGTCATTATGCGATTTCATCTCACATAAATTCTTCTCATGACATTCATTTTTCTCATGAATACTAAAATCTGTTAAGACATTATTCAAAGTAAAATGAGTCAACAACCATTTCTATTCTTTTGTAAGATGTTGATGCAAACTTGAATTAAGAAACGTAAGAATCCTGATTGAAACCAAAGTCTGTATCCTCGTAGCCTTTGCTACAACACAAACGCTTTGGTTATCCTCGCTCCATAGCAGAAAGAAGAATATCCAACTTCATCTAAACTTACCTTTTTAAGAGATAATGAAAGAAATATTTTTCATTCCATGATATGAATTATTTAAATTTCCTAAATACTTACTTATCAAAAACAAAAAGACGCATCAAAAACGCTTACAAAAGATACCGATCTTTAGAGAGGCGCCACATATTCCATCAAAACTGTGTTAGCTTTTCTCAATAAAACCTTCACTATTTTTAATAAAGTTCTCATTTTTAGAATATCCCTATGGGATGTAAAAATACACTATTTGCGTTTCTCATATAGATAGATTAAATAGTGACAGCACCTTTGATCACTTTGTCTGTGTTAACTTCTCTTTTGGGCAATAATTTATGGTATCTAACACGCCTTTTCTCGCTCTTTTACCTTTGGGCGCACACGAATATCACGGAGAGCACCTTCCCTTTGAAACCGACTGGATTATTGCTGAAGCTTTTGCAAAAGCCCTCACTTTACAAACAAAAGAGCAATATCATATCGCACTTTTACCGGTTGAAAAAATTGGCTATTCTATAGAACATATGGATGTTACAGGGACACAGACCCTTACCTTTTCTGATGCGATTAAACGCTGGATAAAGATTGGTGAAAACTGCTATCACAAAGGGATCAAACGTCTTCTTATTCTCAATGCTCACGGAGGCAATTCACCTTTAATGAACATTGTTATCACCGAATTACGAAAGCGCCTTTCCATGCTCGCTGTCGCAACAAGCTGGAGCCGTTTTGGTTTGCCAAAAGGTCTGATAGAGCCTTCTCAACAGCATCTTGATATCCATGGAGGTTTTATTGAAACCTCTCTCATGCTCTATTTAGCTCCAGAAAAAGTCCATATGGAAAAGGCAGCAAACTTTCACAATAAACAAGCGGATATGATTGCCAATTATCGCTATTTACGCGCTTATGGTCCCCATGCCTTTGGCTGGACAATGCGTGATCTAAACACGCAAGGTGCAGTAGGAGATGCAAGCAAAGCGACACCACAAGCCGGTGAAGCAATCTTTTCTCATGTTCTATCTCAGCTTCGTGATTTACTTGATGATATCAAGCGATTTAACATAAACACATGGCAATAAAGAACAATAAAAGGTCCCCTTATGGAAACATCCCCCCCAAAAAAACTTCCTGTTACGGTTCTCACGGGCTATCTTGGTGCAGGAAAAACCACCCTTCTCAACCGCATTCTCAGTGAAAATCATGGCAAACGTTATGCCGTCATTGTCAATGAATTTGGTGAAATTGGGATTGATAATGACCTGATCATTGAATCAGATGAAGAAATTTATGAAATGAATAACGGCTGTGTTTGCTGCACTGTGCGGGGCGATCTCATTCGCATTCTGGAAAGTCTGATGCAACGTTCTCATCGATTTGATGCGATTATTATAGAAACAACAGGACTTGCTGATCCCATTCCCGTAGCACAAACCTTTTTCATGGATGATACTGTCCATGAAAAAACAGCTCTCGATAGTGTCATAGCTGTCGTTGATGCAAAGCATTTGCCCTCTCAACTGCAAAAAAGTCGTGAAGTTGAAGAGCAAATTGCTTTTGCAGACATCGTTCTTTTAAATAAGATTGATCTCGTCACAGCACAAGAACGTGCGCATGCTGAATCTCTTATTCTTGCCATTAATCCTCGCGCCATACTCTATACAACACAGCGCACCAATATTCCTCTTGATAAACTCCTCAATCGTGGTTTCTTTGATCTCCAACGTGCTTTAGACCATGAGCCTCATTTTCTTGATCACGAGCATACAGATCAACATGGAGATCATGTGTGTGGTCCCGATTGCCATCATGACCATCATCATCACACATCCAGCATTCATGATATTACCGTCACTTCTATAAGTTTAAAAACAGGTACCCTGCAACCAGAAAAGTTTTTCCCTTGGATCCAACAGGTTACGCAACAACAAGGACCTGATATCTTGCGTCTTAAAGGCATTATTGCCTTTCAAGGAGATGATGATCGTTATGTCATTCAAGGCATTCATATGCTTCTTGAGGGACAACACCAACGCCCATGGCGTGAAGATGAAAAACGAGAAAGCCGCCTTGTTTTTATCGGCCGCTCTCTTGATGGCGAAAAATTAAAAACTGATTTTGAAAATTGCGCATAAAATGAGTGACAATGTCAAACATAACCCATTATGATCTCCAAAGTTACTGCCTTTCCTGTGGTTTTATAGGCAATAAACCAGCCTTTGTTTCCGTGGAAGGTTTGATTGTTTTTTTAACCCCAACCCCACAAACCTTTGAAATTCACCAAGGAATAATTTCAAGTCATTTTTCCCATGATAATACCGCGATCATCACAGGGGGAGAAGATGGAAAAGTCTGTCAAACAAGAGCAGATGGTCACACAGAACTACTCAGTCAAAAAGAACGCAAATGGATAAATAACGTTGCTTTTGGTCCCCAAAAAGCTTTTGCCTTTTCCGTCTCACGTCTCGCATTTGTGCATGTTGGAAAAGAACAACAAGAGCTCACATATGAGCGTAGTGTAGAAGGTCTGGCTTTTGCCCCAAAAGGTTTACGACTTGCCGTTGCCCATTATAATGGCGTGACGCTTCATTGGCTCTCAACGCAAACATCTCCCA
Source organism: Bartonella sp. AU15XJBT (assembly GCF_028618615.1). NCBI lineage: Bacteria > Pseudomonadati > Pseudomonadota > Alphaproteobacteria > Hyphomicrobiales > Bartonellaceae > Bartonella > Bartonella sp. AU15XJBT. The sequence continues at coordinate 30,382 of NZ_JAQITG010000012.1, read as the reverse complement.
CTAGATTGGTATGGAAAGGCGCTCATTGTGGTGTCACCTTTTCACCAGACAACCGCTATGTCATTTCCACGATGCAAGAAAACGCCTTGCACGGCTGGCGTCTTAGCGATAATCAACATTTACGGATGAGTGGCTACCCAAGTAAAGTCAAAAGCTGGTCTTGGAGTGCAAAAGGAAAATGGCTCGCAACATCAGGTGCTTCTGCTGCAATTGTTTGGCCCTTTCATACAAAAGACGGCCCCATGGGAAAAACACCCCTAGAACTTGGAACACGAGCAAATGCCCTTGTTAGCACCGTTTCATGCCATCCAAGCGAAGAAATTGTAGCCATAGGCTTCAATGATGGAATGATTTTAGCAGCACATTTTCGTGATGGAAAAGAAGTTCTTTTAAAAAGGTATGGAAAAAGCGCTATTTCAGCACTCAACTGGGATCAAACAGGGCAGATCCTCACCTTCGGCAGTGAAAATGGTGAATGTGGTATAATTAATATCACTGATTAAGCCAAACACCAACAAGCACAACCATCCCCGATAAAAATACCCACGCAATCCTCTAGAAATCTTAACCTCCACACATCTCTAGAACTCACAGAAGTTGCAAACACCCTCCCCCCAAATCCCCAAAGTCTTTATAATCATAAAGCCTTCCACCTTGCTAGCGGCTCCCTTTAGACAAGAAAAGGCCTCTTTATTCCTACGATAAAAAGAAGAAAACTCGACACTATTTTTTTAATAAAATTTTTTTGACCGCCGCTTGATACCTCAAAAAATAAAATTCCCTACCTGTTCTGATCGACAATCCGGTTTCTTTTCTAGACATATCAAATTGGTTTAATAAAGGGTGTTCATCGTTTTACACGTAGGAATGAAAGTCCTTCAAATCATAAAATTCTCTCGGTTCCAATCTGTTTATATTGAATCAACCAATTATGAATACTTTCAAATGCTAAAATCACTGCAATATTGGAATCCTAAAAAATAGAATGATGACACCCACTTATTAGAGCAATAACAAATACTCTATATCTTATCAAAATTTCTCTTGGCATCTATCATTTGCAAAAAAGAAAAAAAACTTAAAAACACGATAAAGCATACTTTAATTTTTTTATTATAGTTTGACCTTAAACTCTCTCTGTCTTTTCTAACAAGACAAATATTTCTCTAAAATTCTCAAGTAAACATCCTAAAACAGAAAACAAAAAATATACATATTGACGGTTATAAACGTGAATACAGTTTATATTTTTTTCTCTAAAACAAAATTCAAAACAATGTATAAAAACCACAAAATTAAAACGTGTGATCTATAAAATTAATAAAGAAACGAACAAAAATAACCATAACCACTCTTAAGAAAAACACCTAAAACACACCCTCGTCCACTTTATATTAACAAAACAACCATCAACACCGCTTCTTTTGAAAGATTACGTAACAAAGCATTCAGTATGAAAAATTCTCATATTCACAATAAAATCTGTCTCCATATCATACATCAAAAATTGTAGAAAAATTCCTCATCGCATAGAAGAAAACAACTTGTGTATCTTCAACCTATAAGTCAAAAAAATCATTTATTGTAACCTTTTATGTTTAAAAAATAACCATATTGATGAAGGAAAATAAATTCTAAGATATGAAAGGCAGAAAATCTTTCTGCCTTTCATATAAAAATACACAATGGACCACTTTTTCAAAAAAGGTAACGCAATCCCGCAGAGAAACTCGCTCCAGAAAAACCAATTTTCTTAAGCCTATGCTGATAAGTGACATCCCCATGAAGGGAAAGTTTTGAAGAAAGACGCGCATTAAACCCAAGTCCTGCTTCCAAAGAAGAACCAAAAGAACCTAACTGAAAATCATCTTTAAAAGAAACAAATTGCTTATCTTCAAAATTATGCAAATAAGAAAGCTTACTATAAAAAGAAACCTCTCGTCCCTCTTCCACAACTCCAAGCGTCTTGCTTAAACGCCCACCAACACGCCCCGCCCATTGATGAAATTTTCCCAAATCAACATCAATATCATCAACATCATACGCCTGATGAAACCGAAGATGCTGATAAATAACCTGAACCTGTGGATCAAAAACAATACCCTTATAGCCTATTGCAAACGTTCTGCCACTCGTTAAAGAGCCGCTCAACTGTTTTCCCTTTAACGCCAAAACCTTATCCCGTGCAAGGGTCAAAACATCTCCCTTAAAAAAACCATAGGATAACACCCCGTCAATATAAAAACCCGTATCATGCTGTAGACTTCCATAAGCCCCAACAGACCATTTATTAAAGGCACTTTTTTTGCTTTGTTCAACATTCTGAGGGTGTAGAGAAAGGTTTCCATAGTTTCCCAAAGCCCCCAAAAATGTACGCGTATATAAACTCTCAATCTCTTTTAACAAAACACCTGCTTGAAATGCATTATAATCAAGCTCAGCATCATAGCCATATTCAAAAGCAGATAAATTGGAAGCATAATGATGGCTTCCCCCATAAGCACGCAGAAAAAAGGCTGTGTTTTCATCATCTCTCCCAAAAGAATGAAAAGCACCCCGCATTGTCTCCAACTTCTTATTTTGCATAGTCATATCCATCAAACCAGCATGGAATAAGGCATTGGGCAAAAGGAGATACGTTGGCAATTGAGGAACAACAGCTCTAATTCCTTGTTCAGGCTGCACATCAAAGGACACAGGAAGATCAGATGAAGGAGCAGAAGGTTTAGAAGGCTTTGGCTCAACTGGTTCAGGAGGAGGAGCAACAGGTTCAGAATCCGTAGATGAAGGAGCTACCGGAACAGATGGCTCAGATGGCAAAACCTCATCAGTAGAAGGCTTCTCTGGAACAGTTGGTACAGAGGGAAACTCAGAAGGCTTTGGCTCAACAGGTACAGAAGGAGGAACAACAGAATCCGTAGAGATAAATGTTTCAGACGGTTCAGATCCTTCAGGCAAAGAAGGTGTAGATGGTATAAGCGGAGGCTCAACAGAAGGAGGTTTTTCAGGCAAAATAGTCTCTGTTGGTCTTTCAGAAGGAATTGTTTCTGCTTCAGATTGAGGGGGTAAAACTGTAGACGTTGGCTTAGAAGCAGTTTCAGAAGAATCTAATTCAGAACCAATGTAAACACTTTCAAGACGAAAATCCCAAAAATCCCCTTCCCCAGCAGCCAATTTATTCTTTGGATCTGCATTTCCAGAAGAAGAACCTGGACCATAGCCACGAAGTTTATATTGATAAGGAAATCCATTCACCGTAGTATAACTATTGGCTAACTTAAAAGAACTTTCCTCTGCCGTCCCAGCAACTTGAACAAGTGAAATACTTTGCCCCCCTTTATTGCCAGCTTCTTTTTCTGAGGTTTTGGAAAGTTTTTCCATCCCAATGAGTGTGGTTCCAAAAACATTCCCGTAGATCAAAATGCGATCCGTTTGTTGAGGATCAAATGAACCATCATTATTCATAAATGTGCTCATCTTAATCTGAGTATTACCCTTTGCACTATATCCATAGTCTTCTTGGTCTGATATGACTGCATCTCTATCACTTTTTTTTCTAATTTGCAGCGTTTGATAACCAGGGGATTGATAGTGATCAAAAACAATTGTACTATCCTCAAGAGAAATACCTGAAAGCGATGAAACCATAGCATCTGTTTCCTGAGAATCTTGATATTTGCTTTTGGTAAGGTACCATTTAGAACCATTCTTTAAATCCAAATAAATATCAGAGGTATCCTCGGTACGAGCATCTCCTGTAAGTGTAGAGGAATTTGCTTCAACGAGAAGATAAGAATTATTTTCAGCTTTTAACAACAAATCACCGGAGATTCTTGTCTTTTCTAATCTAACCTTAGCTTGGGCTCTATAAACATGTTTTCCGACACTATAAATGGCAATACCATCCGGAACCGCAAAATTTGTCTCTGACAAATGAACAAATGCCTTTCCCGGAGCAACTTTCTTTGCTCGCGAAAGCGCTCTATAACCATTGTACATATTGCCCCATACATCTTCTGGATTTAACCCATAAAAATACAGACCATAGGCTCCCTTACCCTGAACAGAAATATTGGATTTTTTAATCTTAATATTCGTCTTCTTAAACTCATCAGCTGAATTAAGTCCTTGCCACAACAACTTGCCTTTATTATCCTCATCATCTGAAAAATTTTTAACCAAAAAGCCATGCATATCACTAAGTTCAATAGAACTATTATTCAATTGAACAAAACCATCTTGAGATATATCAAAAGCTTCTGGTAATTTATTGACACTTTTCTCACCAATGATAACAGTTTCTTGTTTTCCTTTGCCCTTAATGACAGAACTATCGAAACTATACTCTCCCCCATAAAATGATGAAAATGCGCCTTTCCCATTAAAAGTAACGGTACTCCCTGACAGCCTAATCTTTGAACCAAAACTACTAATCAGACCTATATCTACACCATTCAATTCTTTTGGTGTAGTTTCAATATTGACACGCACTAAAGCAATATCGGTTCCTTTTCCCAATGCATAAATAGCGTGAGAAACTTCCGTAATAGTCCCATCTATCATTTGAATAACCGCATTTCCAGCATGAAGAGCAGGTACATTCTTAAAATTTGAATTTGTTAAATTAAGACGAGCACCCTCTTTTACAGATGCACCATATCCGAATATTTCATCTGAGTTATCACCCGTAACTGTTATCTGAGATGCATCAACAACTGTACCTGCTTTTTCTACATATAGAGCTGAAATAGGAGTAGAACTAGAAACATATTCTTGAGAATATTTTAAATGATAAGTTTTATTTTTAATCGTGTGTTTTTTACCATCATTGCATTTATAAAATTGAGCGTCTGGATCACAGGAGGTTGCAAAATTATTAGAATTTGCATTAACACTTACGATTGGCAAAAAAGAAACAATAGCCGTTGTGATAAATAAAAATCTATAATCCCTTAATACATTAACCATAACTTTATTCCCAATTTTCCCTTCTCCCCCTTTACTTAAAAATAAAAAATACTCGCAATAACGCTAAATCAAACACACAAAAGGTAAGAAGTATAAAACTTAAATATCCATTTTATACTTCACACAACACTCTATAACTTATGTAAAAATTACTCTATATTTCATAGGCACCTAAAAATGATAGCGTAAACCGCCTGAAAAAATCATCCCTGAAAAACCAGCTTTGCTAAGACGATGCTGATAAGTTACATCCCCATGTAATGCAAAGTTTGAAGACAACTGAGCATTCAACCCCATTCCAGTTTCTAGAGAAGAACCAAAAGCCTCTAATTGGAATTCATCTCCAAATTGCACACGTTGTTTTCCTCCGAAATTATTGGTAAGATAAAGTTTTCCACTGAAAGAAACAACTTGTCCTTCTTCAAAAGCAGCAAGCGTCTTGCTGAAACGCCCACCAACACGCATTACCCACTGATCAAGTTTTCCCATTTCAACATCAAAACCATCGATATCAGACGCCCTATCAAATCGCAAATTTTGATAAACGACCTGAACCTGCGGATCAAAAATAAGCCCCTTATGTCTGCTCATAAATGAATTACCCGCAATCACTGAAACACTCAAAGGTGCTCCCTTCAATGTTGTTGTCTTGCCTCTTGCTTTTGTCTGAACATCCCCTTTAAATAAACTATAGGAAAAAAGACCATCTATATAAAAGCCTGTATCATGCTGCATGCTGCCGTATGCTGTAATAGACCATTTATCAAATGTACTTTTTTTGCTTTCTTCAACATCGTGAGGTTGTAGAGAAATTTTCCCATAGTTCCCCATTATTCCAAAGCTTACAGTATGATGTGTATCCTCAATCGCATTGAGCAACACGCTTGCCTCTATAGCATTATCATTCAAATTTCCCCCATAACCATATTCAAGCGCAAATAGATCAGAAACATAACGGTAACTTCCACCATAACCTCGCACAAAAAGTGCCAGACTTTTACGATTTTCTTCCAAAGCCCCAGCAGCGCTACGCGATGTCTCCAACTGTTTGTTATGATTGTTCACATCCGTCAAACTGATTTGCAACAAAGTATTCGGCATCAATAGATAGGTTGGAACTTGTGAGATAACAGCTTTAACGCCCTCTTCAAGATAATGAGCAGAAGCATCATGACCGGCTAGCTCATCATTATGATGAGCATGAGTACTTAAAGAACGGGACACACGGCAATGAGACACATCATTTTTCAACTGAATATGAGGACAATGAGAAAAACTGTGAACATATTCAGATTCAAGTCGAAAATCCTCAAAATCTTCATTCCTCTTTATCGATTGCCCTTTAGCTAATTTATTTTCCTCTTTTGCGTGTCTAAAAGAAGACGTTGAACCATAAACACGAAGACAACACCGATAAGGCATCCTTTTTACAGTGACATAATCAGCAGCCAGTTTAAAAGAATCTTCCTCTGCCTTTTCATAAAACTGAATAATTGAAACGCCTTTATTATCTCCTTGGGTAGCTTTGTTATGGCTCCTTTCTTTCCCTGAAACTTCTATAATAGAAACTTTCGTTTTCCCATAAATATTATCATAGATTAAAACTTTATCGGCCTCGATCCCTCTCACTTGATTGTCTGTTGTCGCAAGAGATGCATTGATAAAAAGGCGTGAATCATTCCCAGCGTAAGCATAATCTAAGCCATTATCATCATCCAATTTCCCAATGCGAAGTGTTTTACAATGACCATCTCTTGGTCTCTGAAAGGAAATGGAACAATCAATATCCTTTACAAAGGAAACAGATGAAGCATGCCACTTATTATTTTTCCTTAACGTCACCGTCCATTGCGACTGATTAAATAGCCCAACTTCAACATAAAAATTCTTATCAATGCGTGTTCCCCCTACAAAAAAAGGCGCATCAGTTTCAACTGCTACATTCGCATTAACATCTAAGAACCTATCAGCAAAAAGATGCCCCCCCTCTAACATAGTAATATAAAGAAATCTTTTGGCATCATCGATATAAATCGCTGTATCATTAAGAACATTAAAGTTAGTCTTCTTGAACTGAATCCTCCCCAATGCAGCTAATGCCTCTGCTTCTATATATTCCTCTTGTGAGAAATTTCCTTTTAAATAAAGCCCACAAGTTTCACGCCCATGAAGAGTAATATCTGAATTCTCAAAAACAACGCCAGAATAATGCCAATCCCATGAATCAGATAAAGATTGACTATCCAACACGCCATATCGCACCGTGCCACCAGGAATGAAAACGCCCTCCTTGCCCTCCATCACGAGACCATCAATATTTGAAACATTAATCTTACCATCCTCAACGACAAGGGAGACGCCTTTCTTTACGCCCAAAACGGCCTGATTAAAGCCATTATCATAGGCGCTTATATTTTTATTATTGATCGTGTTCTCACCACTTCCAGTAACGGACACCTTATCCAAAACAATCTTCATTTTTTCCTGTGCAAACACTTCTGACGAAATTGTACCAGTGTTTTTTAACGCCAAAATCCCATAAATCTTCAAACTTCCTTTTTCGCCACCTTCATGCTTCCCTGACCATTTCTTTACCTTCAAAACATCAGAAAATCGCTATCAGCAGTATCTAAACGAACGTCACTCGCAGACCCCACGCTTCTCAAGAGCATCACATGAATAGAACTTTAGAAGAGAACGAGACGAAGATTCTTCTTGTGCATTCACATTTATATTGTACACAAAGAATAAAACAGACGCTATAAGAGCACATAAAGATACATGACCTCTTAATACTTTAACCATAATTGACTCTAAAATTTCCTTATTCATCTTTATCGAAAACCGCAAAGACACATGTAGCTCATCGATAGGTTGTTCCTATTATGTATCATCCACGTAATTCGTTTTGTGTTATATGTAAAGTTAAAAACAGAAAAATAACACAATAAAATCACGTTTTGTGCTTATAATTTTCACAAAGTATGAATTATAAAGAAAAAATACAGCTAAAAATGATAGCTTAATCCACCAGAGAAATGCGTTCCAGAAAAACCAGCCTTTGTAAATTTATGCTGATAAATGAGATCGCTATGAAAAGTAATTTTTGCAGATAACTGCGAATAAACACCAATTCCAGCTTCTAAAGAAGACCCAAAGGAACCAAGCTGAAAAGCATCTTTAAAATATACAAATTGTTTATCATTAAAACTACGAACGAAATAAAGCTTACCATAGAATGAAAGAACCTGTGCCTCTTTCGTAAATGTCACTGTTTTGGTTAAATGTCCACCAAGACGCACCCCCCAATGATCTGGCCTTCGCATATCAATATTAAAATTATCAATATCACGAGTCTTATGAAACTGGAGATTTTGATAAACAAACTGAACTTGTGGTTCAAAAATAAAACATCGACAGCCTATCATAAACGTTTTACCAGCCGTTAAGGAAAAACTTAAGGGCTTGCCTCTTAATGCAGCCGTTTTACCTCGCTCACGTGTGAGAACATTTCCATTAAACAGACCGTAAGAGAAGAGACCATCCATATAAAAACCCGTATCATGCTGCATGCTGCCATATGCTGTAATGGACCATTTATCAAAGATACTTTCTTGACGTTGTTTCACCTCTCGAGGACGCAAAGAAAGTTTGCCATAATTTCCCATAATTCCAAAAGATGTCGTACTGTATGCATTTTCGATTTTCTTGAGTAAAATACCTGCCTCTAGTGCATTATAATCAAGGTCGCCTCCATATCCATATTCAAGTGCAGATAAATTTGAAGTATAACGATGATGTCCACCGTAACTGCGCAAAAACAAAGCCGGATTTTTATTAGTTTTCAACACTCGACGAGAAAAAGTTCGCAGTGTTTGCAATTGCTTGTTTTGATTACTGATATCCATCAATCCAGCGTGAAATAAAGTATTTGGCACAAGAATATAAGTCAAAACTTGTGGTACAATGGCTCTCACATTTGGTTCAAAATGCGAAGAAAGCTCAGAAACAGGGCGGGTAACAACAGAAGGAGGGGGAGTAACAGATGATGGTACAGGTGAACCAGATGCGGGGGGTGCAACAACAGAAGGAGTGGAAAGAACAGGTGGCGGTAAAGGTGAACCAGATGCGGGGGGTGCAACAACAGAAGGAGTGGAAAGAACAGGTGGCGGTAAAGGTGAACCAGATGCGGGGGGTGCAACAACAGAAGGAGTAGAAGGAACAGATGGCGAAACAGGTGAACCAGATGCGGGGGGTGCAACAACAGAAGGAGTAGAAGGAACAGATGGCGGTAAAGGTGAACCAGATGCGGGGCGGATAACAACAGAAGAAGTGGGAGGAACAGATGGCGAAACAGGTGAACCAGATGCGGGGGGTGCAACAACAGAAGGAGTAGAAGGAACAGATGGCGGTAAAGGTGAACCAGATGCGGGGGGTACAACAACGGAAGGAGTAGAAGGAACAGATGAACCAACTGTCGGCACAACAGGATCAGCTTCAGCGACAACCGGAATAACCGGTGAAAGAGAGGGAGGAGGAGAAAAAGGAGGAGGATTTGGAACCTCAAGCACAGAAACATCAGGTGTATCAAATGTGGTCGTAAGATGGGAATCCCTATCAGGAGAATCTATAGGAGTAGAAAGACTTGGCTCTTGAGGTTCTTGCTGAGAGTTAGAATCGATAGCCTCCCCGTCAACTCCAGTAATACTAGGATGATTTTCAGGAAAAGAAGGAATATCATTAGAAGAAGGAGGAACAACGAAATCAATCACAGGAACAATTTCAGTGAGATCAAGAGAGGAAGAATCAACAAATTTACTTTCGAGGCGGAAATCCCAAAATGTTTCAGAGTTTTTAAGCACTCTTTGATTGGAATCTGCCGTCCCTAAAGCAGAGCTTGGACCATAACTCTTTAGATGATACTGATAGGGGGCGTCTTCAAGTGCGACATACCCTCCCTTTAACTGAAAAGAATCTTCAGCGGCTTGTCCATAAACCTGAACAATGGAAATCCCCTGATCATTACCGCCCTCTCCCGTCAATGCCCCTGGGCTTCCAGGAATTTTATAAACATGGACTGTTGTTTTTCCGTCAAGATCCCCATTGATTAAAAGTCGATCAGTTTTTTGCTTTTCAAGCTCTCCCCCTTGATCCAAATATGCATTAAGATAAAGGTTCACATCACCGTGCGCTTTATAGACAGTCCCTGAGCCTTTTCCGATGAGAAGTGTCTGATAACCATCTGTTGTTTTGGATTTTAATTCTTCAAAAATAAGAGAACTATCTGTAAGTTCGACCGATGAAATAGAGGAATAATCTTTTAACCTAGAACCAGACACATCAAAGTTTTGTAATTTTTCATATTTTGGTCGCGATAAAATCCACTTTGAACCATTTTTTAACACGATCTCAGCTGTAGAACTTTCATCAACATTTGCGCTTCCTACAAGGGTAGAAGCATCGGCCTCAATCTTGATATTGGAACGCTCAACAGCGTTCAGCAGTGAATCGCCAGAAACTTTTGAATTTTGTAAGAGTTTAACAGAACTTTCGAATTGGCGGCTATAAATAGCCGTACTTTCTGGAGCTATAAAAGTTGTCTGTGTCAAATGAACAGCCCCTTTTCCAGGTATAACTGTTTTTTTATCATCCAAGACAGCTTCCCAAAAAAAGCGCATACCATGAAATGCCTTCCCTCTCACAAAAACATTGGAATATTTAATATGAGCAGCATTATGATTATTCCCCTGCAACACAATGCCATGAGCATTGTTAACATTAACGTTGCCCTTCTCAAAATTAATCATGCCTTTCCCCTGAAGCATACTAAAAGCAGAAGCTTCACGATGATCATCTGTATTTGTCGTCTGTTTCCCCTTTCCGGTAATAGAAACACCCTCTAAATTAATTTCTCCATCCCCTCCTGTTTCAACGCCAATACCATCAGAAAAGTCAATCTTTCCTCCTTTCATATACATTTTTGCACCATTATGACTCAAAAGACCTATCGCATCAGCAGGTGTCCTAATCTCTGTCTTAGTCAAAGAAACCAACGACTGCTCACTCGAAACACTGATGCCTATTCTGGTTGCTTTAATCACCCCATCCTGCATTTCAAAAGCGCCATCCTCGTCAATATCGGCCCCTATCGACACTTCATTTAACATAGAATTAAAGAGAGCAACGCCTCCCCCTTTTGAAGCTTTTACACCTGTTGTCCAAGCGCCTTTTCCTGAATGGCCATTTACATTCGAAACACCGTTAATGATTATCGCCTTTCCCTCAATGAGTGTATTTTCCCCTAATGCCTCTAAGGCAGCACCAGAACTTTTTCCCGTGAGTTGATAAGTTTTTCCAGCAATTTCATGCGTTTGGCCATCGTTACAGTGATAAAATGAAGCACTTTCGCTACATGAATATTGCTTCTTTTCAGAAGAAATTTCACCAGCATCAGCATTGTGTACAAAGAAAAAAATAACCGTTGTAAAATGACATAAAGAGAGATGTTTTTTGAGCATAATTTTCTACAAACTTTCTTCCCCTTCTCTAAAAACAAAAAAACACGCGTTCTATTTAATAATTTCGGGTACGCGTGATAATTTAAAATACATTTTGTATTTTATATATCCACGACGCTCCTTATGTAAAGCCATAATCTAAAAATATAACAATTTAAAATTGTATTTTTATAAAAACGCGTAAAAATAGAAATAATAAATCCACCATACCCCAAAACAATGATCTCAAGAGAATTTGTAAATTTACACAAAAGGAGATTATGTCTTGCCGCATACTTTATGTTTATCGCGTATTTAATAGATTAACGACCATCACAAAGAACAAAACAGCATTATATTGCTAATTCATGTGCTTATTTTTAAGACACATCTCTCAACCCACCTAAACCCATTTCACGATAACGCCCGTGAATAGTATAACGATAAATTCATTGAGCATCCCATCTTTATGCTTATGAATAAGTAAGCTGATCCCATCCCCCACTTTGCCAACCCTAAAATGTTGCGACAGCCCTTAGTACTTAAGACGGTGCATAAGAGGCATTTTGACTCTTTTCTTGTCTAGTTTTATCCACACGGCTCTGCCCACTTATAACATGGAAACGAATGGTTTTAATCAATTCAACGGAGAACAAATTTGAAAGGAGAAAACCCTACGATATTCGTGTTTCTCATTCAATATAAAACAATGAATTCTTATAAATCAGTATCTTGCATAGAGCAAAAACAGCATAAAAAGTCAAAACTGGAACCCTGAAAGCATTATCTCGTTTCTAAAAAGAAATAAATTTGCTCATGCAAAAAAACATTCTTTAAAAAATTTGTTTTAAAAATTGCAAACAAAACAATAAAAAACCACAAGCTGTACTTGTGGCTTTTTTTATGAATCCCGAAGGCAATCATCCTAAAAATGATAGCGCAATCCACCAGAAAAACTAATTCCAAAAAAACCACCTTTACTCAACTTATGCTGATAAACCAAATCACCATGAAACGCGAATTTTTGAGACAAGCGGGCATTAAGACCCAATCCAGCCTCTAGAGAAGAACCAAAAGCTCCTAATTGGAAAGAATCTTTAAAGCGCACAGATCTTTCTTTACCAAAGTCATGGGCAAAATGAACCTTCCCATAGAAAGAAACATCACGATCCTTTTCAGGTGCAGCAAGAGTCTTCGTCAAACGTCCACCAACACGCACCATCCATTGATCAAGCTTATCCATCTCGATATTAAAATTATCAATATCACGGGCCTCATTAAACTGAAGATGTTGATAAACAACCTGAGCTTGTGGATCAAAAACAACGCCTTCATATCCTGTGGCAACTTTTTGACCACTCATCAAAGAAAGACTTAAGGGATTACCCTTCAATGTTGCTGTCTTTCCCCTTGCCGTTGTCATAACATCACCTTTAAACAAACCATAAGATGCAAGACCATCGACATAGAAGCCTGTATCATGCTGCATACTGCCATAGACTGTAGCAGTCCATTTATCAAATGTACTTTTTTGGCTTTGTTCAACATTCAAAGGCTGTAGAGAAAGCTTTCCGTAAGAGCCCATAATCCCAAAGGATATGACATTCTCAACATTTTCAATTTTTTGTAACAAAACACCTGCCTCTAGTGCATAATATCCTAGATCACCTCCGTAACCATATTCAAGCACAGACAAATCTGAGGTATAATGGTAGCTTCCCCCATAACCACGCAAAAATGAAGCAGGATTTTCACGAATTTCCAACATTCCACGAGGATGAGCACGCTGTGTCTCCAACTGCTTGTTTTGATTGCTGATATCCATCAAACCAGCCTGGAGCAAACTATTGGGCAAAAGCAAATAAGTTGGAACTTGCGGAACAACAGCTTTATCGCCTTGGTTAGGACGAGAAGCCGACACAAGCTTAGAATTCTGAGTGGGTTTAGATGTAGTATCAGAATCAATATATCCATTTTCGAGGCGGAAATCCCAAAAATCTCCTTCACCTTCGACTAATCTTTGAGACACACTTGCATTTAGAGACGCATTTGCTCTTCCTAAATGAAATGCTGGACCATAAGCATAGAGCTTATACTGATAGGGGCCGTCTTCAAGTGTGACATACCCCCCCTCTAACTGAAAAGAACCTTCCTCTGCTTTTCCAGAAACCTGAATAATTGAGATACCTTTGTCATTTCCATGAAGCCCTGTACCACCTCCTGGACTTCCTGAAACGCTTTGCACATGTATTATGGTTTTTCCTTTAATATCACCATGAATTAACAACCTATCAGTTTTTTGATTTTTAATATCTCCCCCTTTATTTAAATATGTATTAAGATAAATATGCGCATCACCCTGCGCTTTATAAACAACACCCTCTCCTTTTCCAATACGAAGTGTTTGATAATCATTCATTGTATTATCTGCGGGTTTCTCAAAAATAATAGAACTATCAATAAGCTCGATCAACGAAACCGACGAAACACCTATAGCACCAGAAACTTGTAAAGTTTTATTTTTCGGTCGTGATAAAGTCCATTTCGAACTACCTCTCAACTGAAATTCAGCAGAAGAATTTTCATCAACATGCACTCCCCCTACAAGCATAGAATCATTAGCTAAAATCTTCACTAAAGAGCCACCTTCAGCCTTCAACAATAAATCTCCAGAAATTTCAGATTTTTCTGAAAACTTAATAGAACCACGAGATTTGTTGCTATAAATAGCTGTACTATATGGAACTTTAAAAGCAGTCTTTCTCACCTCAACATGCGGTGATCCTCCATTGAACAGATCAGCTAATGTTGTCATATTTTTAAAGTACATACCATAAAGTGCATTCCCTTTCACTGTAATATTAGAATCTTCAATATTAGCACGAGTATCATCAGCATGATCACCCTTTTTCTGCAATAAAAGCCCATGAACATCACTAACATCAACAGAACCGTTCGAAAACTGAACATAACCATTCCCAGATATATGAAAAGCAGCATGATCACTCTGATGCTCTGTATTCCGCCCTTGCCCCACCTTGTCGGGATTACCCTTGCCGTTCATAGAGACACCCTCTAAAATTAAATATCCATTTTCTCCTGCTTTAACCCCAACAGTACCGAAGTTCACCTGTGTATTCGTTAAATAAAGTATACTGTGAGATTTCCCTTCTGCAAAAGCCCCCACTTCAATTGCATCAATCGATCCGCCAGATATCGCAATGCCGTAACCTTGAGATTCTACTCCCACTAAAACCCCACTCAAAGTGGATTCGGACAGAGAGACGTACGCCTTTTCTGATACCTTTACGCCATATTTCCAAAAGTTCTTTTCCGAATTACTCTTTTGATCTAAAATACCCTTAACAGTTATATTTTTACCGTGAATAAATGTACGTTCCTTAGACGCCTCTATGGCTCCATGATTACCATTAACCTTTTGCCCCGTGAGCGAATAAACTTTATTATTAATTTCATGCAGTTCACCATCATTACACTGATAAAATGCTGCATTCGGATTACATAAATCTTGCTTTTCTCTAGAGATAATTTGAGATTTAGCATTGTGTGCAAAAACATCAACATTATGTGTAAAAAAAAGAACTGCTGTTGTGAAAGTATATAAGGAGAAACGATTTTTAAATAAACTGGCCATAATTCCACCATAATTTGCCCCCTTGATTAAGAGCAATACATAACGTATCAAAAAAACTTAACTTAAGAGAAGATTAATACGTTTTGGGTTAAATATATAAGATTTATTAATATTTTTTGTGTTTTATGTAAATATGGAATTTTAAAAATTACTAAAAAATGCACTTTGAATCTGTCATTTTTACAAAAAAATTGTCAAAATAGAGCTGAAAAACGAGAAAAATCACTTTTAAAGTTGTTATTCAAAAACAGCGTTATAGGGTTACATGCATTTAAAATGCTTACTTTAACTCCTGCCTAATCAACACCAGAGCATATATAGTCAACATGTTTCGATAAATATTTATATTGAAACAATGAGCACTCTGTAAGCAGATAAAACTTAGTATATGCCAAAATTGGAAAACAAGGAGAGCACATATATCTGTTTTTAGGCAATCTTTATGGAAAGACAGCCTAATTTAGAATAGGAACGTGTAAAAATCAAAATCAATTTCTATTTTACCGCCTCCATTTAATTCAACTTTATAGCATTCAGAACGATAGCTTTAAAAAGTCAAAATTACACATGACTTCATCCTGTTATTTATTGCATTCCTTTTAAGAAAGCACATTTTCAAAAAACAATACTATGTTTCTCATTCACCAGATTTTTCAGATATCTCTCATTTTTTCTACCCCCATTGCACAACAACAGCAGATATAATATAAAGTATCTACCGGATACAGCGCTCATTGCGCTTAAGTTGCGTTATTTTCTTTACCAACTTCTAATATTGCAAGTCCTCTCTGATTAACACCATTCTCAAAACTATACTGTCTCCTTTCTTAAACGATTTTTTTATCCACCTACCAATCCTATACATGCCAATGAATGCTTTTTATGGATTCATAATAAGAACATTGAAAATATCTTTAGCATTCTCAGTTAAAAAATACCTTTATAAACCAGCATATTATAAAAAATATGAAATACATATTTTGAAACGATAACGTACAAACTTATTCAATTTTTCAAGCAAAATAAAAGAAGCCCAGCCCCTAAATATATTAAAAAGAGATGAAAAATCATACTCTATAAAAAAGCGATAACAACAAAATGAATAGAAATGAAAAAAGCCACAAGGATAACTTATGGCTTTTTCAAAGATTAAACAAAAACAGTAACAACTCTAGAAATGATAACGCAATCCACCAGAAAAACTCGTTCCAGAAAAACCAGCTTTCGTTAGCTTATGCTGATAAACCAAATCACCATGAAGTGCAAAATTTTGAGACAATTGAGCATTAAAACCTAATCCAGTTTCTAATGAAGAACCAAAAGCCCCTAGCTGAAAAGCGTCTTTAAAATGCACAAATTGTTTTCCTTCAAAACCATGAGCAAGATGAAGCTTGCCATAGAAAGAAATAACTTGAGCCTCATCAGTAGCAACCAGCATCTTTGTTAAACGCCCTCCAACACGACCTACCCACTGATGAAGCTTTCCTAAATCAATATCAAAGCCATCCACATCGCGCACTTTATTAAATGGAAGATATTGATAAACAACCTGAACTTGCGGATCAAAAACAAAACCATCCTCTCCCACCATAAATGTTTTTCCAGTCGTCAATGAAGCACTTAAAGGATTTCCCTTTAATGTTGCCGTTTTACCCCGTGCTGTTGTAAGAACGTCTCCCTTAAAAAAACCATAAGACACAAGACCATCAACGTAAAAACCTGCATCATGCTGCATGCCGCCATATGCCGCAACGGACCATTTATCAAATGTACTCTTTTGGCTCTGTTCAACATTCACAGGATTCAAAGAAAATTTCTCGTAAGACCCGATAATTCCAAAAGAAGCCGTCCCATACATATTTTCGATTGCTTTCAGCAAAACACCTGCCTCTAGGGCATTATAATCCAGCTCACCGCCATAACCATATTCAAGCGCAGAAAGATTTGAAGTATAACGATGATTGCCGCCATAACCGCGCACAAAAAAGAAAGGCTTTTCGCGGCTTTCTAACAAACTGCCAGAAGCAATTCGCAAAGTTTCCAAGCGCTTATTTTGATTGCTAACATTCATCAAACCAAGATGACGTAGGGCATTAGGCAAAAGGAGATAAGTCGGAACCTGCGGAACAACAGCCTTTACTCCCGGCTTAGGACGAGGATGAGGTTCCGGAGCTGGTCCTGGAGGAGGTGTCGGACGAGGATCTGGTTCAGGTTTAACTTCAGAATCTATAGATTGACTTTCAAGACGGAAATCCCAAAACTCTCCGCTTCCTTCAACAAGTCTTTGCTTCGTACTTGCTTTTCCTAAAAGAGATCCTGGACCATAACCATAAAGCTTATACTGATAAGGCAATTCGTCTAACGCTACATAACCACCTTCCAACTGAAAAGAATCTTGCTTTGCTTCTCCAGAAACCTGAATGATTGAAAGTCCTTCATCATTTCCTCCCCTTCCCGTATACCCTCCTGGACTTCCTGCAACAGCATGCACACGGAGCATTGTTTTTCCCGAAACATCACCATGAATTAAAACACGATCCGTTTTTTGTTGATCAAGATCCCCTCCCTTATTCAGATATGTATTAAGAGAAATAAAGGCACCGTCCCGTGCTCTATAAACCTCACCTTTTCCATTTCCAATATGCAGGGTTTGATAATCATTAACAGAAGAAGATTCTTGTCTTTTAAAATGAATAGAGCTCTCGCCCATAAGACTGACCAATGAAATAGAAGAATCTTTTGCAGCCTTATGTTGATCTTTTTGCAACTGTTGTTGTAAAATCCATGTAGAGCGACCTCCCAAATAAAGTTCGGCATTAGAATCTTTATCAGTGTAAGCACGACCTTCAAGAGTAGAAGCATCAGCCAAAACCGTTATAGAAGCCCCTTTTTCAGCTTTTAATAAAAAATTCCCCGAACGAAGAGTGCTTTTCATTAAACTTACGGCACCAGAAATAAGGTTTTCACCGTAAAGAGCCGTATCGTCTAAAACAGAAAGCTCTGTTGTATCCAAATTAACAACTTCTAATCGTGGTGGCGCTTTTTCTTCCCCTAATGAGATATCCTCTTTTTTATCCCCATCTTCGCTCCATGGCTTTTTTCCCTTAAAATATATACCGTAAGATCCAGCGCCATTGACATTAATAGTAGAGGATTTAATATTAACTTCAGTCACAGGAATCCCAGATTCAGAAGGAGAATCCTCATTCGATAAATCTTTAACTTCCTGCAAAGGAATAGAATTGACTTTATTTTCTAATAATATGCCATGGACATCCATAGCATGAATAGTCGTACCCTTTAAATTAACAGCCTTCCCTAAATCCGTATATAAAACTGCATGATTATCCGAATTTTTTTCTTTACCCTTCCCAGTAATTTTAACATTCTCGAGATTTACTTTCCCACCTAACGTCGAAGAAATCCCATGGCTGTTCATAAAATCAACTGATCCACCTGACATCCAAACTTCTGAATGATCATAACTTAAAAGACTTGCATTCCCATTAGCCGTATTAATTTCTGTATCTTCTAAAAGAACAAATGAACGATCTGCTGCATCAACACCTTCATGACTTTCCCCAATCTTTCCATTTTTTACCTCAATCACTCCATTATTCGCACGAAGGGCTATAACTGTATTTTTGATAATCGGATCCTCCAAAACAATCTTACCGTTCTCTAATACGTGCACCCCCATTAGAAAAGTCTTATCAGCAACTTGACTGCTAACCGTTACATCCTTCCCACGAACTTCTGTCCCTATTCCCTTCACCGTTATAGCAATAGGATCAGGAGGGTAGTTGGAAGCATTTTCATTGGTAATTTTATAAGATTTATTATCAATTTTAGGCCCCTCTCCTGTAGGCTTCACATTGTTAGGATCCGTCCCGCAATTATCGCATACATAATACAATCCACTATAATAATAAAACGCAGGATTCATACCTATTGCATCAGAGCCCTCATTTCTAACCGTGTTATCGATATTTTTCACATACCCTTTTCCCCCATTTTGTTGTCCGTTCTCTCCCTCCTTTCCACTCAACTCATGATAGTTGCTCCCCCCACGAATACCCTCATCGTTATTGCCAATACTAGGATGATAATAACTGCCCCCACTCTCTCCACCCAGAGGCTTATTCACATTACTTCCACTAAGATGATGACCAGAAGTAACACTGATACCGTTAAGCGGAGTAACAGTTATAACATAAGGTTTACCCTCCTCATCCCGTGTCGCCGCATAAACTTCTCTTCCATTTTGGAGCAAAGAAAGGATAGCTGTTGTACAAGCACATAAACATACATGATTTCTAAACACTTTAATCATAGTTCCCTCGAAACTTTCCTACCCCTCTCATTGAAAAATAAAAGCACTTGCAAAACATCCCACTGCGCACCTCAAAATACGAAAGGTGTAACAAAAAAGACATGCCTCATGCTCACTTGAACCGTGCAATGAATTGTCCCTATAAACTTGTCAGAAGCTCTACGCGCAAAACCATCTATAGGAGAATAACAACAAAGCACAATTTATAAGTGTATAATGCATTCTGTATTTCGTGTAAAGAAAAAATAAAACCAGTGCGTGCAATTAATTTAAGTCACAATTTAGCCTTGTGAACTTTAAAAATTAATCCACAAAGAGATAAATGAAAAAATGATTTAAAACAGTGAAAAACAAACGCCAAAAAACGAGCCTTAGAAAGCATTAAATATTATGTTCGATAATATCAATACGGTACCAAAAAAGATAACATAACACATAATGGACTCATGAATGCTTAAAAAGCTCATACAAGTGAGTCACTCTATCGCATTATCAGTCGCAACAATTTTAAGAAAATTCGCTTGAGCGTAGGAAAACCGCGCTCATGCGCATAATAAACTACGTCTTTTTTTATTCATATCTAGAAGACGAAAAACCTTTTAAGAACAACACAAGTTGTTATAAAGAAAAAAGGCAGCACAATGTGCTGCCTTTTCTAAAAAGTACATACTGTACCTTATATTAGAACTGATAACGCACGCCTCCGGAGAAACTTGCTCCAGAAAAACCAGATTTATTAAGCTTATGTTGATAGAGAACATCAGCATGCAGAGAAAACTGCGGCAACAATTTGGCATTAAAGCCTAATCCAGCCTCTAGTGAAGAACCAAAAGCCCCTAACTTGAAAGCATCATTGAAACGTACAGACTGTTTCTCTCCAAAACCATGAGCAAGATAAAGCTTACCATAGAAAGCAACAGCATCCACGCCTTCAGAACCTGTAGGAGTCCTGGTTAAACGTCCACCAACACGTGCTACCCACTGATCAAGATTACCCATTTCAATATCAAAATTGTCAATATCACGGGCCTTATTAAACTGGAGATGTTGATAAACAACCTGAACCTGCGGATCAAAGACAAAGCCCTTATATCCTGTCTCAATTGTCTGACCACCAGATAAAGAAACACTTAACGGATTAGCTTTCAACGTTGCTGTCTTACCCCGTGCAAGAGTGAGAACATCACCTTTAAACAGACCATAGGATAAAAGACCATCGACATAGAAGCCAACATTACGCTGCATGCTACCATATACTGTAGCAGTCCATTTATCAAATGCACTCTTCTGGCTTTGCTCAACATCCAAAGGCTGCAGAGAAAGTTTTCCATAAGTTCCCATAACGCCAAAGGATAGAGCACTGTCAGCATTTTCAATAGTTTGCAACAGCACACCTGCCTCTACACCATGATAGTCAAGATCGCCACCATAACCATATTCAAGTGCAGATAAATTTGTAGCATAACGGTAACTTCCACCATAGCCACGTAAATATAAAGCAGGATTCTCACGAACCTCTACCATTCCTGTAGAAGTCATCCGCAACGTCTCCATCTGTTTGTTTTGATTATTAATATCCATCAAACCAGCATGGAATACGCTATTAGGCAAGACGAGATAAGTTGGCACTTGTGGAACAACAGACCTTACAAATTGTTCAGGAAGGGCAGCAAATCCAGCAGACTTAACATACTGATTTTCTAAACGGAAGTTCCAAAACTCTCCACCATCCCTAACAAATTTCTGCTGAACATGCTCCTGTTTCGAAGTCGCTTCTGGACCATAAGCACGAAGCGTGTATTTGTAAGGTGAATTCCTCAATGCGACATAATTGCCATTGAGTTGGAAAGAATCTTTCTTTGCTTGACCATAAACCTGAATAACTGAAACACTGTGAGCAATCTTGGCTTTCGCTTTAGCATCTCCACCATTGCCCGCATCACCTCGTACATGTATTTTTGTTTTTCCAGAAACATCACCATGAATGACAAGTCGATCAGTGACTTGCTGATCACTTGGATCATGAGGATTTAAACGCGCATTGAGATGAATTACAGCATCACCCTGCGCCTCATAAACTGTGCCTTTTCCATTTCCAATATGGAGAGTCTGATATTTCCCTTCAGATTCGGAAGATTTAAAATCAATAGCACTATTTACAAGACTTACAGAAGAAATACATGAATCCACACATCCTAAATCTGGAGTACCCAAATTCCTCTGTGCACTCCTTTTTAGAATCCACTGCGATTTATTGGCTAAACCTAATTTTGTATAAGAACTTTTATCAACGCGGACAGCACCTGTAACAATAGAATTATCGACTGAAACCAATACATTAGAATCATTCTCAGCCTTCAATAACAAGTCACCAGCGAGAGTCGTTTTATTTTCTAATGAAACCTGACCACCAGAATTATTACCATAGATCGCTATACCATTTGCAACTTCAAAATCAGTTTTTTTCAACGAAATTGCCCCTGTTATGCCTATAGGTGTTTTTTCCTGTTTGGATACAGTGCTCCGCTTAACAACATTTGCTTTCTCAGCGGCTAAATCCTTACTCCGATTTTGTTCACTTGCTTCTTTCTGTATTCCCCCATCAAAATATATGCCATAGGTTCCATCACCTTCCACTCTAACAGTAGAAGCCTCGATATTCGCGTGATTCATAGCAGAACGAGCCTCTGAAGATCTTCTCTTCCTAGAAGACCCCGTTTCAATCACATCATCACCCTTTCTAACCCACAAAGCGTGAGAATCAGTCACAACACTCCCATTCTTAAAATCAATAGAAGCATTATCACTCAACAGAAAAGCAGCACGTCCAAAATTCTCTGCAGAATCTAACTTCCCTGCTTCGTCTTTCACAGTAATGTTAACTTTGTCTAACTTAACACTTCCCCCAGCTTCTGACCTCACGGCCACTCCCTTTGCCAAAGTAATAGCTCCAGTATTCATGGTTATCTCACCAGCCTGACTCGCCAGACCAGCAGCAGCCAAATCTCCCGTTACGTTAATTGTCGTATCCTTTAGATTAACAGATGATCCAGAACCTGCCAAAGCGCCCACATAGCGAGCATTGACCGTTCCTCCTGTCATCTGGACCTTTCCGCCACTTTGCGCTTCAAGTCCAATCACAGAAGATTGAATTGTTGAGTTTTTACTCAAAACAACCTCTGCTTTTTTTTCTGCAAGTACAGCAGTCACAAGCATAGAAGGTACCAAATCAATACTACTGTCCAAATTAGAAGAATCCGCACTACTAATTGAGGCCCCTTCTAGGTTAATAATTGTATTCTGATTTGTTGCATGCACAGAATGTTGAGTTGCCTCACTTGCCTTCAGTGTAAGGTTTGTCACTGTACGTGTTTGGCCATCACTACACAAATAAGGAGTCTGAGATCTTCCCGCACCACTTCCTTGTGTAGCATCACCACACTGAGAAGAAATAGTTTTCTTAGCACCATTCAACACAAGAGTACGCCCAACAGCTCCATTAGAAGATGCCGCAGGTGTATCAGAAGAAGGTGCAGCAGATTTCTCAGAAACTACAGAAGCAGAAGAACTCATAGAAGCTACTGATTTTATAGGTATAATCCTATTTGATACAGTATGATACCCAGATCCTAAGGAAATCCCATCGGCAGATATTACACTCTCCCTACCTGTATCAGATCTCCCAACTGAATTAGCTCCTGAAGTTCTTAAAGTTACCAAACCTCTACCTCTAGATGAAGGAGATGAATTGGATAAAACGGTATTAGCAGATGTCTTCTCCTTAGATGCAGCAGGAGCAGACGCAGCAGGAGCAGACGCAGCAGGAGCAGACGCAGCAGGAGCAGACGCAGCAGGAGCAATAGAAGAAGAATTAGATGCTACTTCAGATATTCCAGCCCCTCCCAGATCAGTAGATGCATTCCCCTCAGATACAGTAGAAGTAACAGAGGACGTCGTAGAAGAAGGTATAGACGTTATAGTTTCAGATGCCTCATCCACTACTCCATCATATCCACCACCTGTATTATCTTCATCACCTGTATCAGATCTCAAAAGTGAATTAGGAGTAGAAGGGACTACAGATTGAGATCTCTCAGATACATCAGGAGTAACAGAAATTTCAACAGTCTGAGTAAGTCCATCTTCACCTGCTGTCACCATTAATCTATTTTCTGCACTCGGTAATGGAGTAGATACATCACCTAAGTTCATATCAGGATTATCTGTTCGTGTATCGTCTTCGCCAACCAATTCAGACCTCAAAAGTTGTGCAGGATTCCTATCTGTACCAGAATTAATAACTTGATTAGATTCTCTAGATTCAGAATCTCCAGATGGGAGACTTGATACTACAGGAGGCTCATCTACTTCATTTCTCACAGAATTATGAGATAATGGTACAGAAGGAGCATTTACCGTTGTCCCACCTAAGAAAAAAGTAACACCGCGTTCATAAGGCAAGTTTTCATCTTCCAAACGAAAATCCCAAACATCTTGACTGTTCCTCACCAAAGTCTTATCGAAATACTGCATTTGCGGAGGAATAGTTGGGCCATAAGCACGAAGAACATATTTGTAAGGTTGCCCTCCCAGCGTGACATAACCACCGTTTAAAATAAAAGAACTATCTTCTGCTTCTCCAAAAACTTGAATAAGCGAAATTCTATGTCCTTTTCCATTCTCACTATTTAGACCTGTGCTTTTATCCTGCACATACACCGTAGTACGTCCTTTAACATCACCGTGAATTAAAAGTCTATCAGATACTTGACCACTACTCGCATTATTAGCTACCAAACCTACATTAAAGTGAACACGAGAAGCTCCCTGAGCACTGTAAACTGTGCCTCTTCCTTCTCCAACTCGAAGAGTCCGATACTCAATATCTCCATTACCTCCATTTTTACCTCCATTTTTTAAAGAAGTAAAAAATCTAATATCACTATTTATAAGACTCACAAATGAAATACATGAATCTATACAACGTGGATCTGAATCTCCAAAATCTTCATATGAACTCTTTGTTACATACCACTCCGTCCCATGGGATAAAAAAAGCTTAGCATGAGCATTTTCATCAACGCGAGTAGCACCATTTATAACAGAGTCGCTAGCAAAAACTGATAGATCAGCAGATTTCTCAGCTTTCAACAAAAGCCCACCTGAAACTTCTGATTCTTCTTGCAAAAAAACGGAACTATTTAAACCATTACTATAAATAGCTATACCTTCTGGAACTTTGAGAGTAGTATTTTGTAAAAGAACAGTATGTAGCGATGTATCTTCATGGCGTTCCCCACGCGCACCATCAAAGTATATACCGTAGGATCCTTTACCTAGTATTTTATTAGTTGAATATCTTATAGCGGCATTTAAATCCAAGTCACTTGGTGATGCCTCAGTACCTAAAACAATATCTGCATGTCTTACAACATCACGTACCCCGAAAGTAATATCCCTAAAAGCTCTGGAATATTCTTCCGAAAGGCTGCCCTCATCATTATCTATTACACTTGGAAAAGTACCCATATTTTTAGCAATTTCAGCAAGATCTTCCTCGAGTGTATTTTCAAGAGAATCTACCTTGCCAACAATCTGCAGAAAAGTAGCATCTGAAACAGATACTTTTCCACCATTAAGAGCAATATAGCCTCCCTGTGATAGCAAAACAACACGATCATTCGTAGAAGAAGAACTGCCTTCATCAGAATCATCAGAACCACTGTACCGCCGCGCGAAAGACTCTTTTTGGGAAATCTTAGTCCCTCCTAATTGAACAATCCCCATCTCTGACGCGATAACCCCTACTCCAGATCTATCTAAAGTAATCCCGCCGTCCATAACTATTAAAGATTTACTATCACTCCAAAGACCAACTGATTTCACTTCAACCTCTACATCATCCAAAACAATGATCCCTTCAGAAGAGGCTAAAGCGTTTACATAATCATTTTCGAGAGAACTACTGCTCACAGCGATTTCTCCAGAATTAAAAGCTCCAAGCCCAAATATAAATCCATCAACCAATGCATCTTCCAATTCAATCTTTGCTCCAACTCCATCGGCCAATACAGCCCCCCTATCCCCACGACCAATCTGAATTTGTTTATTTACATCCTCAACGTTTAGAGCTTTACCGCCATCTTCTTCAGCTATTATATATACGTCCAACAGATCAACCAGTGTAGGAGAAGAACTTTCCGCAGAAGGAAGGCTTTTTACATGTATAACATGATCATACTTTCCTGCTTTAAGAATAAAGGAACCATTATCACTTCCTTCGTAGTACTTATGTTCCTCACCATCATTACAAAAAATCGGAGCCGTAGGTTTAGAATTACTCTGAAAACAAGTAGAAACTACTGAAGCTGATTTTAATTGAGGGACTCCTAGAGAACTAGGAATATCTTGACTGCCCCCTCCAACAGATGGCTCTCCAACAGATGGCTCTCCAGCAGATGGCTCTCCAGCAGATGGCACTCCAGCAGATGGCTCTCCAGCAGATGGCACTCCAGCAGATGGCACTCCAGTTATCTTCTCTGCTCTAGGCGCAGGAGGAGTTTCAACAGAACGCTCAGATGAACCAAAAGATGGAAGAACTTGTGTCAATGTTGATAGTGTTGATGAAAACCAACTAGCCCCTATAGAAGAATCAACACCTTGTAAAAGGAAGAGAGCGCTTGTTGTCAGTGCGTACAAACGTGTACGCTTTTTAAATACATTGATCATATGTCAAACTTTCTAAATAATGTTGCAAAAACACTAGAATTAAGTGAAAATGAGGTAAGTGAACGATTTGTAACATATGTTAGTCTATTTTACAACATAGTGTTATTTATTGACGCATCATTTTGTGCATAAAACTGCCTAAGTTAAAGTTTTTAAATGCACAGAACCTTGTCATATCAAATAAAAGGATAAAATCACGATGATAAAATATATGAAATGGATGACTTCTACCTTACTGGTTGCAATCAGCTTTGCAACATTTTTATGGACAAAAACGAGTATTGCAAATACGAGTACTCAGACAAATGTAATGATTAATCATGTTTCAGGAACGACTCCTGTTCCAGCTTCTCCACAAAAGGTTGTTGTGTTTGATCTTGCCGCGCTTGATAATATGAATCGCCTTGGTATCAAAGCAGTTGTCGGTATTCCTGAAGGGAAAAAACCATCCTATCTGCAACAATTTAATGATGAAAAATATGAAAAAATTGGCACCCTTTTTGAACCGGATTATGAAAAAATTGCTACTCTTCAACCCGATTTGATTGTTATTTCCTCCAGAACCCAAGCAAAATATAACGATTTATCCAAAATCGCTCCTACGATTGATCTAACGGTAGGAAACGAAAATTCTCTTGAAGATATTAAACGAAATGTGTCTACCCTTGGAAAAATTTTTGGCAAAGAGCAGGAAGCAGAAAAAGAAATTGCAAAACTCAATGAAACTTTAGCTGAAGTCCGTAAAAATACCCAAGGAAAAGGCACAGGGCTCATACTCATGACCTCTGGTGGAAAAATCAGTGCCTTAGGACAAAAATCACGTTTTGATATTTTCCATTCCGCTTTTGGAATTGCCCCTGCAACCGATAAACTTACCGTACAAAAACATGGACAACTCATTTCTCCTGAATTTATTCTTGAGACAAATCCTGATTGGTTGTTGGTGATTGATCGGGATGCAGCAATTGGACGGGAAGGACAATCTGCAGCGCAATTGCTTAACAATGAGCTTGTTCACCGTACAACAGCGAGCAAGAAAAACCAAATTATTTATCTGGACTCTTGGAGCTGGTATCGTGCAAGTGGTGGTTTAACGGGACTCCTTGAAACCACTAAGCAGATCAATGAAGCCTTTACAAAGAGCAAATAAGCATACAAAAGAACTTGCTTGCTCTATAAATTAAATTTAAAAGCAGAGGTTGTTTATTAAGCAACCTCTGCTTTTATTAGGTTTTATTAGAAAATGATTTAACGTGAAGAATTATTGGATAACCATAATATTTCTAATTTTCTTATCCATCTTCAGCATTTTTGTTGGTTATTCGGATGTCACGCCGTCTAGCCTCTTCGCAGCCGATCCCCATGCGTGGTTTATTTTTTGGCAAACGCGTCTTCCTCGTACCATTGCAATCCTTTTAGTAGGCGCAGCACTTGCACTTTCAGGCATGATTATGCAACTGTTGACACGTAATCGTTTTGTCGAGCCATCAACCGCTGGAACCGTTGAATCTGCTTCCCTGGGCATTCTTTTTACTATGATTTTTCTGCCCGATATTCCTGTTTTAGGGAAAATGGTCATTGCGACACTTTTTGCCATGACGGGCACTTTACTTTTCATGTTTTTATTGCGCCGCATTCCTCTAAAATCTGCTCTCATTGTACCCCTCACAGGGATTATGCTAAGCTATATTATTGGCTCTTTAACCAATGCCATTGCAGATTATGAAATGTTACTTCCTTCTCTTCAAGCTTATTTATTTGGTAGTTTTGCCATGATTCTTGAGGGAAAATATGAACTTTTATGGTTCTCCCTTCCCCTTTGTATTTTAGCCTATTGTACTGCTGATCGCTTTACTGTTGCAAGCTTAGGAGAAGATTTAACCAATAACCTTGGATTGAATTATCGTGTTGTCATGTTTTTTGGTCTTTTTATTGTTGCTTCAATCACTGCTGTTGTTGTCTGTACCGTCGGCCGTATTCCTTTTGTTGGATTGATTATTCCAAATATTGTTTCAAGTTTCATGGGAGATAATATGCGCTATACCGCTCCTTGGGTAGCCATCAGCGGTGCAGGATTGGTCTTGATTTGTGATCTTTTAGGACGAACCATTCATCCATCTCTTGAAATTCCCATCAGCACCATAATGGGCGTGATCGGTAGTTTTATTTTTATGATACTGCTTTTACGCTGGAGAAAGCATCTTGGATAGAAGAAAAAAAACAATATGTGTACTAACAATGCTCATCATCATGGCATGTACCGTCATGAGTCTTTACATGACGTGGAATATCAATGTTTATACATGGACATTTCGTCTTACAAAACTTTCCTCTCTGCTTCTTATTGCTTATGCAATAAGCGTTTCTACGGTTTTATTTCAAACAATCACGAATAACCGCCTTCTGACCCCTTCAATTATGGGATTTGATCAGCTTTATATTTTAATAAAGACTGTCCTGATGTATTTTGTAGGCTCTCTTTCTTTGCCCTTTTTAAATGAAGAAGGACAGCTCATTCTCGAAGTCTTCATTCTCATTCTTTTTTCCATAAGCCTTTTCCGCTGGCTCTTTTCAGGAAGCTTAAAAGGACTTCACTTAACGCTCTTGATTGGTGTTGTTTTAGGCGGCTTTTTTTTCAGTTTACGAATGTTTATGCAATTGCAACTCAATCCAGACCAAATGATGAGTTTAACGGATATTATGTTTGCAAATTTTAATAAATTTAATACGTCCCTCATAAGCTTTGCTACAATCATTGTTTTCATTGTGAGTCTGATTGGATGGCATTCCCGTCATCTTCTGGATATTTTGGCTTTAGGACGTGAAAATGCTCTCAATCTTGGCGTTAATTACTACAAAAGTGCGACATCTATCCTTATTTTTGTTTCCATTCTCGTCTCTATTTCCACCGCATTAGTAGGCCCCGTCACCTTTTTGGGACTTTTAGTTGCCAACCTTTCCTATGAACTTTCTCCTCAAGCAAAACATAGTGTTGTTGTGCCAATTGCAATATTATTAGCGATTATTTGTTTGGTGGGGGGACAATTTATTTTAGAACAAATTTTTCACATGGCAGGACGTTTAAGTTTTATCATTGAGTTTTGTGGAGGGATTGTTTTCTTAATGTTACTGATGAAGGGAAAACTAAAATGATTGAGATCAATCATCTTTCCAAGGCTTACGGAGCACGATTGATTATCGATAATTTATGCCTTCATCTTCCCAAAGGGGGGATTATTTCTCTTATTGGGCCCAATGGTTCGGGAAAATCAACGCTTTTAATGCTGATAAGACGTCTTTTACCGCACGACAAAGGAACAATTAATATCGACGGTTTTGATATTGATAAAATGCCTCATGACATTTTGGCTCAAAAGCTCTCAATTTTGCGTCAAGATAATCCTTTATCTTTCCGGTTAACTGTATATGATTTAGTGAGTTTCGGTCGCTATCCTTATTCAAAAGGCTGGTATACACATGAAGATAGACAATTTATAGACAGTGCACTACGCTATCTCGGCTTACAAGATTTAAAAGACCGTTTTTTAGATGAGCTTTCTGGGGGACAGCGTCAACGGGCTTTTATTGCCATGGTTATCTGCCAAGATACTGATTATCTTCTCTTAGATGAACCATTAAACAATCTGGATATGAAACATGCCGTTTCTATGATGAAGCAGCTACGCCGCACAGCTGATGAACTGAAAAAAACCATTCTTATTGTTATGCACGATATTAACTTTGCCTCATCTTACTCAGATATGATTGTAGCACTGAAAAATGGAAAAGCGGCCTATTGTGGGACTCCAAAAGAAATCATGCAACCAGAAATTCTTAAAGATATTTATGATGTCGATATTCAAATCAAAACAATCAACGACATCCCTATAGCTCTTTATTACCGATAATCATAAAGATTTTTTGCACTTGCCTAGACTATAGAATCTGCTAGAGATGATAAAATTGGCTTATTGGGGAATAGTTTAATGGTAGAACAGCGGACTCTGACTCCGTCAATCTTGGTTCGAATCCAAGTTCCCCAGCCAAGGTATATGTAGCTGTAGCTTGCCTGTTGTAGCTTGCCAGTAGGTTTTGTATAATTTGCCACTAGGTTTTGTAGCAATTTATTTTTTCTCAAAGAGTTTTAAAGTGGTTCTCAAAGGATCTTCAAAGACCTTTCAAAGATCATTTAAAGCCTCT
>NZ_JAQITG010000114.1:0-500 GCF_028618615.1 Bartonella sp. AU15XJBT | reverse complement strand
GATCACGATCCCCTTTATTTTACATACTTCCCCCAAGCTGAAGACTGGGAAGTAGAAGTAGGGATAGCGGTTTTTCAGAAGCTTCTGGAAGGTAAACTTTTTTTTGGATTGACCAATTCGACCAAGAAGTTCCAGAATACAATGTATCTTTATGGCAATGACGGATTACATATTGATGGGCACAGCCGTGGTAGTATGACGGCAGGTAACGGAATGCATGATTTTGAAAAGCGTGGTATTCACGGTATAGCAGGCAACACGAGTATCAATCTTTTTGGTCCAGCTTACAACGCTCAATCGATGGCTAATACACTTGATTATTTAAGTGATGGCAAGCAAACCTCTGTCGGTTTAGAAAACCACGCATATGACTTTGTTGGTATAAAGTTTGGTGGAAATCCTGCTACTTTTGATAAGATCCCTGCTGGCAGTGGTCCCTGGAACGAGGCATGGAGAATATTTAAAACTTATCCTACTGTTCATGCTTGTTATGGTCATGC
>NZ_JAQITG010000113.1:0-613 GCF_028618615.1 Bartonella sp. AU15XJBT | reverse complement strand
GTGAGAAAATAAGAAGGCGTGGAGGGCGGTCAACTCCTCGCAGATCCGGTAAAACCGTCCTGGTATAACTGGCTCACGCCTCGCGGGTAATCTAACAGTTTCAACGTTTAAAAGCAATCTTTTAAAAAAATGGTGCTCTATCGCCAGTGTCTTTGAAAACAATTTTATAAGAGTGTTTGACTTTTATTAAGAGTGTTTGAGACTGGGGGTGTTTTCTTTAAAAGGGAAAAGAAGAATGAACGGTTGTTGTAAAGAGAACACCGGAAAGACCTGTTGGCTTTTGTGAAATGAGAAGGCGTGGAGGGCGGTCAACTCCTCGCAGATCCGGCAAAGCCGTCCTGGCAAAACTGGCTCACGCCTTATCTCCAATGATATAATGTTTTTAAGCCAAAAAGCAATCTTTAAAAAAACGCGCCTTGAGAGAGGCTTTTTTGTATGGAGTGATAATTTGTACCTCTAACTTCACAACGGCGCTCTATCGCCTTTGAAGTGCCTTTGAAAACGATTTTATGGGATGGTTTAGCACGGGGGTTTCTCTCACAAGGAGAATAATAGGGAAAAGAGTGCTTTTTTGAGAAATGCTCTTTTGACTGACAGTGTCAGACTTATAGTG
>NZ_JAQITG010000112.1:0-666 GCF_028618615.1 Bartonella sp. AU15XJBT | reverse complement strand
GAAGAGTTTCAAACCCTTTCAAAACAATATGCCAAGCCCATTTGGGCGCATGCCAATGAATTTGCTTGCTCGGCAGCTTATGCCATTGCTTGTACGGCTTCTCAAATATGGGTTGCACGCACGGGTGTTGTAGGCTCCATTGGGGTTGTTTGCGCCCATCTTGACCAATCCCGTGCAGATGAGAAACAGGGACTTAAATGGACCTTTGTTTTTGAAGGGGACCATAAAGTTCATGGCAATTCTCACGAACCCTTGAGCGATACAGCACAGATAAAAATGCAAGCCGATTGCGCCCTGCTCTACGAAATGTTTGTCGATTTGGTGGCGCAAAACAGACGCTTAAATGCTGATGCAATTCGTGACACAAAAGCAGAAACTTTTATAGGCAGCCAAGCTCTCAAACTTGGATTAGCAGATGTGCAAGGCACCCTTGCGCAAGCTTTGGAAGCCTTAACGGATTCCATATCACAAAACCCAACATCAACAACAAAAGAAGGACAAAACACATGGCACGCACACAATCCGCGCTGAGGAAGAGGATGACGAAAAGATTGTCGACATCATCAATGACGAGGAAGAGGACGAAGACGATAATGACGTCGACAAAAACGCCGAAATCTTTGACGACGAAGAAAACGAAGATGAGGACGAAGACAATGAGGACAA
>NZ_JAQITG010000111.1:0-767 GCF_028618615.1 Bartonella sp. AU15XJBT | reverse complement strand
AAAGCCAACAGAAACAGAGTTTTGCTTGCTGGAACTTTGTCCCGTATCACTGAGGCTGGTAATGGTGAAATCACCACCAACACCCATCTCTACACGGTTTGCAGAAACCACGGCGCCTGCTAGTGTAGTGTTTCCTCCACTATTGCTATGAACAGTGCCGGTACCTATAATATGGCTGTTCTTGTGTTGCAGTTGTTCACTGGAGCCTTCCCCTTGACTAAAAGCAGTATTGCCCGTTGCCCCTGCGCCACCCGTGCCATAACCGTAGCCAACATTAACCAAAGCGCTTTGCGAATGGTGTTGTGTTGTTAGGGTTGGCATTCTGGTTTATTTTTATATTTTTGACAATAAGCGCTCTTTAAACGTCTCTCGACACTTCGCTTCGGAATAACAGAACCAGGAACACATATAGGAAGGTCTTCAGCATTATAATTTCTACACCGATCTCTCCAATCCCATCCTAATTTACTATGAAAACCTGCTTGGGTTAAGCATGCATAAATAGATGTATTCGCATTTATGCTTAACTCTCTATAATCCATCATATAACCATCATGAGGATTCAGCATTCCACATTCTAAAAGCGCTTTTTTTATCTCAACTTTATCTGCTCCTAGCTTCTCTAATACATCCAGAGCCTGATGAGGACCTGGAGCACATCCAGCTATAATAAGCAAAACTAATCCACTCAATAACTTTAAAGTTACTTTCATTTTTCCTCTCCTTCAATGATTTTTTACGATAAGATTGCTTAAAGCTTGTTGATG
>NZ_JAQITG010000110.1:0-797 GCF_028618615.1 Bartonella sp. AU15XJBT | reverse complement strand
CCCATAAAGAAGCCAAAAGACCATAAGCTTTAATGATGTAACCTTGACTATAATTTTACGATAGGACAAACCACCCACAATCGTTCCAACAGCCATGAGAGAAAAAAGTGAACTCACAAATCTTTCCTCTCCCCCCACAGACAGAACAAAAGCTGGAATTAAAAATCTTAAAATTGCCCCCGTAAAGAGAATAGCAAATGCCGAGCCAACGAGCGTAATAAATAAATGTTTATTTTCAGTCGAAATATATTGAAGATAGGAAGCGGTTTCGCGATAAATTTTTATAAAATTGAATGATTTATTCTCACTTGAGTTTAAATTCACAAGATTAAGTAACACGATAATAGAGACAAAATAAGTAAAAAGATCAAAAATAAGAACTGCCGATTTATCGGCGAAAAGAAGCAATAGGGAACAAACTAAAGGACCAATGACGGATGCCGTTTCGTCTATAATTTGTGAAATGCTATTTGCCTTAGTCAGATCCTTTCTTGCAAACATTTTCGGGATAGCCGCTTGAAAACTTGGTTGAAAAATACTTCTTCCTATTGTTGTACCTATTGCTGCAAAAATAAGCACAATAACATGAGCCGTCCCTGTTATCGTAGTTATCAAAACGAATAATGAGGCGAATAATCTCACCAATTCACTTAAGATCATATTTTTCTTCAAAGAAAAATTATCCGCTAACCAACCGCCTATAGGTCCAAAAAAGAGAAAAGGGATAAAGCGAAAAAAATACACAAGACCTGTAAAAAAGGCGTTATCTGTTAATTCTAAGACAAGTAAAATAAAAA
>NZ_JAQITG010000011.1:0-61093 GCF_028618615.1 Bartonella sp. AU15XJBT | reverse complement strand
TATTTTAAAAAACGCTAAAATCCCATATTATAATAGGTTTTTAGAAATCTCTAAATCCCACAAAAAAACATAACATGACAAACAGAACAAGTGTTGGAGGGGCGCAATGTTAGAGTGTAAAGAGCCTGTTAGCTTAACATTCTTTTTTAAAATGATGAAGGCTGGAGTAGAGGGGCCAGTATATTGGTATTTTTCCACCATAACAAATGTTCTATAATCTTGTCACCATTGCAAATGTTATGGTGTTCAAACAAAGGATCTCATAGATTTGCGCTCTTTTCTTTGCGTGATAAGAAGAGTGCTAGGCAAAACAGTAAAAATGCAGCGATAGAAAATAGGAAGAATATGAAATATGTTTGGTTGAGGGAGAAGTATCCTTTTGTCAGTGTATGGAGCAAATAGCCAGCAAATACACCGCCCAAAGCACCACCTATTTGCTGTAATATGCGTGTGATCACCGCCGTATCTTTAACGTATAAACTGTTGACATATTGTATGGGGGCGGACAGACATACAATGGTGGTGATGCCAAGCCCTATACCCCTTAGTAAGAATCCCAGCCCATCCATGCTTATCGTATAGCCAAAGCATAATATACCAAAGCTTGATATCAGCAAACCAATTCCGATCATAAAAAAGGGCGATTTTTCTTTCCATTTCTGGTAAATAAATTTCCTGCCGATCCATGCTCCCACGCCTTGTAGAGCAAGGAGGGCACCGATGAGGAGAAGGCTCTTTTCATGGGGCTCTTCCGCGAGTGCTAAGGGGAAATAAACAAGAAAGCTATAAAAAAGAAAGGAAGCAATAAGCCCCATGATCATGAGCAATGTGTAACGTACATTTGTAAATCCACTAAAGATGATTAATTTGTTTTTTGCTTTCTGATTAGAAACAATGAACAATATGAGAGAGATTACTGCTATCAGTGCTATGATAGAGAGGATGTTGTTGTTATTGATGTTTCTAGCTTCTGTGAGGTAAAAAAACGAAATAAGGGATAGGGAAAAGGTTAAAAATGCCAGTAAGTTAAATTTTGTTTTTTCTGTTTCGTTGGTTTTTAAATGTTTTGCTCCAATGGTGAGAGCCAAGAGAATAAGGGGAATATTGATAAAAAATAACAACCGCCAGGATACATACTGAGCAATTGAAGCGCCCACCAGTGGACCAAAGGCTGGAGCAAAAACCGTTGCGTTGGTACGGCTATGGTTCCCATGGCTTGGCGCACCCGTGTCTGTCCAAATTGTAAGGCGATAATAGTTTGGCTTAGGGGCAATAAGAGACCTGTTCCAAAACCTTGAATGATACGGGCAGAGATAATGGTTTGAAAATTATAGCTTAATCCTACTCCCAATGATCCAAGCATAAAAATGCAGTTTGCAAGCAGCCAAGTTTTTTTGATTCCTATTCTCCCTTGCATAAAAGCGGCCATCAAAAGTCCGGGCACGGTGGCGAGAAAATAGGAGGTTACAATCCATTGTATATTATTTTCTCCCGCTGAAAAATAATGCGCAAGTCTGGGGAGGATGACATTAACAATGCTTCCATCGAGCAAGGGCAGTATACTGGAAATAATGACGGTATAAATGACATACTTTTCTGATTTGCTATAGGAATCTCTCTTTTGCATTCTTATGCCCCCTGCGGATGTTCTTTAAAATATTGACTCCCCATAAATCATAGGTTTTGAGAATGAACCCCTGTTTGTGAGGACTGTGATATCGGGGTGAATGTGATTGGAAGCGCTGATGATTTACCCAATGCTCCTCTCTCAATATTCTCCTTGCGTATCCCTCTTTCCCTCCCAAATGCAACTATTGTTTAAGCTGATCTTGGTGAGTTTAGCGAGGAGTCTGTTTGCTGTCAATTCTCTCTGCATGGGAGAAAAACAGATGTCTGCTCTGCTCCAAAGGTCAAATGGTTTGTCGTTTTTATTCAGTTTTACGAGCCTGTTTACATTCTGAGGTGAAATTATTGGGATTTACAAAAATATCAGGATTACCGGTCGCTGTTCGAAGTATGCAAAAAAACAGAAAATTAGCCGTCAACGAGAATCTCACCAACTCTATCGTTTGATTGGGGGGGGGACGGTATAAGCTTGAACAAGAGAAGTAAGGCGTAGTATTTCTGAGGTTGCATCACAAGAAATAAACACTTTGTTCTTTTAAATTTTTGAGTTTTTATACATAGTAACAATTGTATAAATGGCTTTAAGCAGTTTATAAGAAAAGTTATATCAAAGAGGCTTAATCAAAGAGAGCATTTTTTCAGGTTTGCTTTTTTTCCTTTTTCATGAAGAGCAGGAGAGAGAGAAGAGCAGCACTGAAAGAGGCAATACTCAACATTTGCCAAGCGGATAAACCAAAAACAGCTTTGTTGTATAAGAGAGAACCGAAGTAACTTCCTGCCATTCCTCCAAAAGCACTTGACAAACTCATGATGCCAAAAGCACTAGCAATAAGGCGTTCATCTATATTTGTGGCATCATAATCGAGGCGTATGCGCATGATGATTTCAGAAAAGGTAAAAAGGATGATTGCTAAGAAGAGGCACAGATAAGAATGATCAAGAGTGTGGAGAATAAAGAATGAGAGCCCAAAAAATACAAAAGATAATATTATAGGCATTTTAGAATTTTTCCTACAAGACCATCTTGAGATAGGTATTTGGAAAAAGATAACAATAAGGGCATTGAGGAGAAAAATGTATGAGGGGGCACTTCTCCCAAAAGTTTGGTCACCAAACAGAGGGATCGTGACTTCGAGTTGTATGTAGAGAAAGGTAAATAAAAACGTAAAAAATGTTACACGAAGCATCATCTTGTTGGTAAGCAGTTTTTGAAAATCAGAAAAATTTATTTTACTGAGTGTGCTGGTACCCGGACTTTCTTTTAATGTGCAGTTGAGAAGAAATAATAAAACAAAAATAAACCCAACGAGGCTAAATAATAGATGAGGATGAATTTTTAAAATGAGCATTCCAAGTAATGGGCCAATGGCTGTCCCTATGTTGGCAAAAATCGCTCTGGTGGCTAAAATATCAACTTTGTCAGCTGTCGAGACGTTTTTTACTAAAAAAGATTTTGCAGCAGGAAAATACATACTGCTTCCTAGTCCGATAAAGATGCAGGAGAGGAGCAGGATATAAAAATTATGCGTAAAACCAATGGTAAGATAACCTGGAATCCGCATTGCTAAACCCAAAAGCATGGTTTTTTTGATATGCACATAATCGGAAAGTATTCCTCCTAAAAGGGAGCCTGCTCTTTGGCACCAAAAAGCTGTTCCCATGATGCTACCTACTTCTATTGCACTGAGGGAATTCAATTTGCTTAAGTAGATCGCCAAAAAAGGAACGACCATAAAGACTCCAACATTGCTCAAAAGAGTGGTGATGAGAACAAGGTGTACGCTTGCCTTGAAACTGAGAATTTTACGTAACATTTAATTTTTCCACCACAATATTTATTTTATTTGCTTTAGAGGGTGTTTTTAATAACGCTGTTTTTGCAGCTATACCAGTGGTAAATAAAATCCTGATACAGAGGTTGGTCCCATGAGGCTGAGAATTTTGTTCCTGTAAGATGTGAGGTGAGAGGGGGGCGTGTACTGTATATTTCTAAGTGTATATGCTTAAATGTTCCTGTTGTTTTGGCAGTGAGAAATTTTGACCTCTGTATTTTTTG
This sequence comes from Bartonella sp. AU15XJBT, assembly GCF_028618615.1. NCBI lineage: Bacteria > Pseudomonadati > Pseudomonadota > Alphaproteobacteria > Hyphomicrobiales > Bartonellaceae > Bartonella > Bartonella sp. AU15XJBT. Next base: position 57,411 of record NZ_JAQITG010000011.1, on the reverse strand, counting down.
AGTGCCTATTCTTTGCTAAAGCGTACAGATGGCTTTTCCCTTTTTGGAGATGCACATTCTAAAAATCCTTGGGAGATATTTTAAAAGGGAGATATTTTAAAAGCTTAGCAAAGTGCTTTACCAATTTGTCCTCTTGGCTCGCCTTGGATTTCTTTTAACAACTGCAAACCATACGTTTTGGATCCAATTCCATATGGCTCTTTAAGAAGGACAGGGTAGGAGAGGTCATGTTCTGCTTGGAAAGCGTCACGTTTAATAACAGTTGCTTGTCCTTTTATTGAGATCTTTTTCCAAAAAGATTTTTCTTAGCTGTGTTTTGTCTCTACAGATATTATTTGCATAAGCATTTGGGGTTTTACATTTAAAAGAGCAGAGACTTTGTTGACATTGGCTGCCCACGTATCTGTAAGGTTGATAATTTCCGCATGATTAAATGTATCGCATTCAATAGCAGTAAGATATTTGCTTTTTATATACCTCAGTTCATGAAAATACATCTCTTTATTGAGGGTAAGGAGATGTCATTGAATATCGAAATCTTCTTCTTCGATAAACCTAGCCAAATGTTAATGCTTTAACAAAGAAAAAATCCATTCTTTATTTTATCTTAATGAGAATTATTTTGTAAAAAAAGTTTCAAATACTGTTTATTTTTTATTCCATTCGAAATGCAACCATGGAAATGCACGTTGTACGCGTGCTAAGAAGAAAAAACTATGAAGGAAAGAACAATGAACTATAAGGATTTATCTGTGAAGCTATAATCTTAACTTATTTAATTTCCACTAAATCATCATTAGGGACTATAGGGTATTCAGATGTTTGGACAAAGAGATTTTATTTAGGGGATTTTATTTTTGCAGAGCTTGAAGATTGAATAAATTGAGCTTTACTCATAAAGCAAACATGGAAAAATTGAGATTTATTGATTATATCTTTTATCAGATAAGAGGATGAGAGTGATGATAAAAGGGCGTTTCTTTCAAAATTATAACGTGAATCAATAAACAATAAAACGCCAACACCATTTTCGCATTGATTGACTATAATGAGCTGAATATCCATAGCCGAAATATCGCTGCCTAGAAGATTCAAGGTCTTTGTGAAATCGTGTACAGAAATTGAAGTTCCCATGATATTATAAAAAGATGGTGTTCTTCCTTTGAGGTGTAAGTTATGTCCACGGTAACCACAGTTACATGATTGATGATAGACAATATGAACAACGTCACCTGTGGCGTGTTCAAGTAATGGTACATCATTAGGATAAAAAACGGATACGATTAATTCATCATTTTCAGGATTTGATTTTATTTGAATGTGATCATAAAGATGATAGATGTCACCTCCAAGTCCAGAACACTGGAATCCTATTGGACCAGTTTCTTGAGTGGTAAAGCTAAGAGGTTTTACCCTTAAGTCAGGGATTATATCTTTTATTTTCAAAAAAAATTCACCTTGAAAGGCTTCTTTCAAAATAGAATAGGTTTTTTAGAGATTTAAATTTTTGTTTCCGAGATATCGTAATAAGTTTATCCGCAAAACTTGGCAGGAAAATGATGGTGTCGATAGAAAATTCTTCGATAGCTGAGCTCAAAGTTTCAAGATCAATCATAGAGGCAAATGGATAATATGGTACTTTGAGAAGGCGACAAATTTCATGGGTAAATAAAAATCCCCCCCATAATCCTCCAGCTGTGAGACAATTTGCAACGGCGTTTACAGAGCAATCTTTAAAGACAGTTTCGAGCTTCTTTGCCGCAGAGTGTGTTACAAACTCATAATTGAGCCATTTATGGCGAAGTGTTTTGGGCACCCTTGTTGTGCCCCCAGTAGCAAAAATTATATGTGACATTGAAGTTCCTTATTTTTTTTAGTTTGCATGAGGCAAAGGCAAGAAGCAAAGGCGGAGACACCAACAATCATGCAAAAGGTGAAAGCGATATGCTGGTTGAAATGGCTGATGATCCATCCACTTGTCCATGAGCCGGCGGCTTGGCCAATATTTGAAACAACAAGAATATAACTAAAAAGAACACTGGAAGAGACGGATGCAGTTTTTTTCCCTGCTTGATAGTATATCTCTGGAATTATGACAGATTCATAGACACTGTAGGAAATTAACGCAGTCACAGCGGTAAAGACACTACCCATGAGGAAAAATGCAGCGAAAGTTCCCATAAGCCATAATAGGTAGAAAGTTGATTTATCAGAAAGGCTAAGATGTTTATTGATTATTCCCTGGCAGATACAAATGCTGATGCCAACAATTGAAAAGAAAATCCCACTATAAGGAGCGAGATTACTGTCAAATTTATTGAGGAGTGTTGTGGTGGTGATGAAAATTCCCATGAGGAATGTACAAAGAAAAGCCGTGACCAGCAAATAAGCAATAGAACGATTATGGATTATTGTTTTTAAAGAAGAAAGAAAAGGCTTCTTTGTTTTTTTATCCTTTTCAAGAGATAATGTTTTATGGGGGTAGTGATAAACAATTTGAATGGATAAAACACAAAGATACAAACCAATGAGTGCAAAAAAAGCCATGAGAAAAGCTGATGCGTTGTATTTTATGGCACTCATTGCAACGAGAGGGGCTATAACGACGGCAGCGTTTTGAAAAAAAGAATAGAGAGTTAATGCGCGTTTAAGAGTACTTCCATTGAGATGTTCTGATAAAATTTCTCTCAAAAATGGCTTTGAAATTGCTTTCGAAAAAGCCATTAAGGTAAAAAAGATCAACCATGCAGAAGGTGTAAGCGATAAGATAACGTACAGAAAAGCTATACTCCTTAAAATAAAGGCGGTAGCCATTAAAAGTTTACGCGAAAATCTTTCTAATAAACCCGTTGTGGTTACCATGAGAATGCTTTCAAGGATTACTGATCCAGCGAGATACAATGCAATATTGGCAGCAGTTATGAGAGAAGAGTTTCCAATCAGAGGCAGTACAAAGAAAAAGGAAGATTCAGAAAGAAAAACGGCGCTATAAATGAAACAAGTTATTTTATTTTTGCCCATGGAATTTCCATAGAAGTGTCGTTAAATGATCAAATACATTTTGTTGTATCTTTTTAGGGAGTTTTATGAGCTCTGTTTTTGCTGTACACATTTCGTTGAAATCGTATCCTTCCTGATTTACAAGCCAGTCCACTGCAAGAATATTGTTTTTTCTACGATATTTTTAGAAAGAGTAATCATTTTAGGATAGAATTTTTCCTTACCATAGGTGCTTATAAAAGTTTCTTTTGTCAGAATCGTACTTTTGCTGCCATGTGCAGCATTTCTAATAGTGTCGTTTCCTTGAGGTATGCGGAATTTCATAAAAACTAATTTTCTTGATAGGAATGAAATATGACAGAAGGGGGATCGAGAAAAATAGTGTTTAACTTTAACGCAAGCTGATCAAATAATATACATTTCGCACACGTTTGTGCGGTTGCATATTATACACCAAATCTCTCTACGGAAGACTTTATGGCATCATTTCATACTGGGGGACGTTGTAGCCTCAGATAGGAACATGACATAAAATCAAAAATTTTCCCTGATTGAGCAACAACATTGCGCCCTGATGTTCGCGCAACAATTGGGAAGAGCATTGAGATCTTGATCCCATATCTGCTTCTGATGATTTTGACTGTTCCTAATTTTCTTTGATCATCACTTAATACTCCACGTTTTTGTTTTTTCCCATTGCATTTCTTATGAGGAGTGTGCTCTCATCTTCATAGATTGTCAACATATGAATGAGATGAATGATTTTGTAAGTTTTTCATGAAATTATATTTTTTTAGTGGAAGGTTATGCATTTGCTTGAAGTATAGAAGAAAGACGATTGCATTAATTAATCTTCATTCAATTCTCTTTTGAGAGCATGCGCTGATATTTTCCCCCATGGCGTTGTAAAAATCCTCTCTCAACGAGGGTGCGTCGTAATCTGGCAAAATCTACAGTAAAGAGATTGCATATCTTGGAAACTTCTGTTTCACTATAGATTTTTTCCTTCTGAAAGGCTTCACCAATTTTTGATAGCATCTCTTCTGTTTCTAAATGGCGGTTGCTTAAATTTTCCCTGTTCCGCTCATTTTTACTTTCGAGCATTTTCCACGGTGTCTCTTCCGTTTGAAATCCTGCAGTTGTATTTTGAATAAGACCAAGATTCAAAAGACGATTGATCGATTTGTGAATAGTTTTGGCATCACAATCGACAGTTTTTAGGATATCAGAAAGATTTTTTGCACCAAGGATAATAGCAGCGTAAACAGTGCGCAGTGCTGGTGAAGTCATGGCAGAAATCAGTGAATTGGTCGTGTTGCGTTTGTGAAGTGTTTCTTGTCCCATGGGCAAAAGATCATTGCGAAGGGGCAGTTCATTGATCTCGATGAGTTCTGCTTGGAGCGATTGTGAGCGTACAATTTGCTCAGTAGGGGTGCGTTTGCGAATAATCCCCAGACCATTTTGGCGATATTTGTGATTTTCGGGAAGGGTTAAAGCTTCATAGGAGCCATCAAGGCGGTAGAGAATTTCTTCCCACAAAGGGGTTCTAACGCATCTAACCCGTTGAGCGCCATTAAGAGCAACGGTTGTTGTCATGGTTGGTTCATGCAAACAGAGATAACCACCAGCGGTGATGTGTTCCCAAAGGGTTATAACAAATCGTACATCATCTGCGGGCGTTCCAGCATCAAGCCAAGCAAAATCTATTGGTCCCCAAGATTTGAGAGTGCTTTCATCGAGAGAGAAGAAATTCTCATTCATAAATGTTACCATGTTTTTTTCAATACGCTCGTCTTGGAGTAGTTTTTGCCATGCTTCTTCGGCTGATTGGCCTTCTGCTGAAAAATCATCAATGGTGATAAGTCGAGGTTCGTAATTTTCAGGAATCCCTGAAGGATCAAGTAAAGCTGTACGTTCTTCCCAAGTGGAGGATTCTAAAAGTTTTTTATCTTGTTGCCATGCTTGTTTTGCTTTTTGCAGTGCTTTAGCAATCAAGCGCGTACTATCCCCCGCACCGATTTCAATGACTGTGCGTGGTCTTGCCATTTGAATGAGCGTGTAAAGAAGCTCAATACTGTTTTCTGTTCCCATACCGGGTCTTATCAGAGGCATCTTTTGATCCTTATCATTTTACCAAGCGTAGCATTCCTGCTTTGATGAAAAATGTTGTTGTTTGTTCTATGGGGTGTTGAAGATGTATTTCTGTTGTGGCTTTTTGTAAGAGAGGTTTGGTTTTTTCATTCAGCCGGATTGTGCGTCCATTAAGTTGATTAATGGCAAGGGACCCAAGAGAAGAATTGACAATACGACATGTTGACTCTCGTAAAAGCGCTGTTGCATGATCTTTTGAAAAGGCTTGTTGATCTGTTTGAATGAGACCGTGTCGTAGCAGTGATATCAAAAGATTGTCTGCGTCAAAAAGGCAACCATTGAGTTTGATTTCTTTCAAGGATTGGACAGAACAGCCCTCATGAAGCGCTGTAAAGGTTTCTACATCAAATCCACCAAAAGCTCTGCTTTTGATGGAAACAACGGTGATAGGTTGAAGTTGGCGTTTGCCAATGAGTGCCGGTTTATTTTTTATTATCTGTACATCTTTTTCCCATTGAACGTGTGCTAGGGAGTCTAATTTGCGTGGGTAAACGGTAAAAGAATTGATTGCTATGGGTGGTGTGGGTTTTTGTAAGGCAAGGGTGTGGATGTTTTCATTCAAATCATGTTGCAGGGTTTCTGCTAATTGCCATACATAACCGCCTGTTCCATGGTAAAAATTTAAGCCTATAGGATCTTGTTGCATGATGTTATCGGTTTTTTTTTGCTTTAAAATATCAAGTTTTGGCAATGATTGTTCGCTCCTCCACACGGGAGTGGTTTATTAAAATTATATTGGTTGTTATAAAGACGCATCGGAGATACAACGATTTGATCGGATGATAATTGTCATGTCATTTCTAGGGCATGTTTTTTAAGAGACAAGGTGGTAAAGTTTGTTAAGCATTCTCCCATTCCTTTTTTTGCAGAGCGCTGTTGACGATAAAGCCTAAAATGCCTGTGATCATGGTAATGATGCTGATGATAAGGAGTGTGTATTGGGTGTGATGCACTTTTACAAAACCTGCACTGATAAAACCAATGCACACGGCTGTTTGTATGATGAAGATATAGGCGGGCATTTGACTGTTTCGTTGTTCTTTTGGGATGGCTTTCATCATAAAACTTGCCATGAGTGCATTTTGCACACCGTTGGCACTCCCAAGGATAAAAAATGACAGCATCATGAGCCATATAAGTGGTGTTAAGGAAAAACAGAAAATGGCCAAACCAATGATTGCGGCAGCCAGTGATGCTCCAGCGGCATTGCCAAGGCGGTGGAAAAGGCTAGAGAAGCAGAGTGGACCAACCACAAGGCCAAGACTGATCATGCTGCTGATCATTCCATAAGTTTGTGCACTGAAGGATAGCTCGGTGCGGATGCGGACAATCGACAATACATTGAGGGTGGAGGTGAGGATGATGGTAATGATGAGGGGGGCAAGAGCAGAGACAACCTTTTTTTTACGCAAGAGCCCTTTTAAATCTAGTCCCTTTTTGGTTGGCTGTGTTGTGCTTGTTGTTGGCACATGCATTTTTAAACTTTTAAAACAGCAAGTGGTGATTAAGGCTGCACAGAGAACCATGATGGATAGTGCAAAGAGCCCTTTTTGCCCGTTTGATAAACCATACAACATGCCTCCTAACAGTGGTCCAGCAATATAGCCAAGATTACGAACCGTTTGGACAATGCGGTTGATACGGTCTAATTGCTGATCATTTTTTGCGAAGTCAGGTACCGCAACAAGAATAGCAGACCAAAAGATTGAACCAGCACAACCTAGTGCGAAAGAAAGGGCAATATAAAGCCAAAACTGGTTGGCGATTGCAGCTGTGGCTATGAAAAGCGCTTCAAACAATAAAACAACAGTGACTGTGTGTACTGGTTGGAAGTGATGCAAAAGACGTGGTGCAATGGGACCTGCGCAAATTCCTCCTATAAGCCCTGCAAAAAGCAGCATTGAAATGGAGGCTGTACTTTCTGCTAAGTGTAAAGCAAAAGTGACTTGAGCCGTTTCATCGGCAAAGCTGCTAAGAGACAAAACGAACAAAAGTCCCATATGGGCGAAAATTATAGATTTTTTCTTTGTCACAATGCCCCCCAAGATGCTAAAGCTTTTACGGCTTTTAAAATTTCCTCCTGCGCATATCTGTAGGATTTATCATTTAATTTTGCTAGATCTAATTTTTTTCCGGATGAAAGTTGGGAAAGGAAGCTCTCTAAATGAGAGCTATACTCGAAACTGGCACAATGCCCATTTGCCGCGATGAGGAGTTCTTTTGTTTCTAGTAATGGTACCCATTGGAGGGTCGCGAGTGGGTGAAGAGTGATTTCACTTTCAATTTCGGAGACGTCAATAAGGGGACGACCGACACATAAACGCGAACTTGTATCGTTAATTAATTGAAAAACCAGCATATGGCGTTTTAAGGTACCATGTGCGATGGCAGAGTTTAGTGCGGAGTGCTGAAAAGCATTATCAGGGTTTAAATTTGCTCTTCCTGATGTGCGGATATCATGTCGCGTTCGATCATCAAGATGGAGTAAATGCGTGACATAATCTCTATGGTGTTGTGCATCGTGTGCTGTTTCCCAAAAAGCGACATTGATATTTACAGCAATCTTTTCTTCCGTTTCGGCAACATGGAAGGCATCATGGGGAAAATAGGCAACGCGGTCTGTCAGATTTTGCAGCGCAATTGCTGTTGTTTTATGTTGCTCATATTCAGGATATTTTAGCCCTTGGAGGTCTCTTCGTGTGCTAGGCCAAGCAAACATTGTTTTGCCATCCTGTAGCGTAAAACCAAAATTATGGGCGTGATCCACATGGACCCCAACATAGGTAGAAGCATATCGGCCTATGAAGCAGTCAATATCCACGCGTCCACCGGGTCTAAAACCTAAAGAATGTGCTAATTGATCTGCAAACTGTTTTGTTGCATCCCACAGTGCAGGGGTCGCAGCGTATAACCCATAATACATGACCGCCCATTCTTGCCCTTCGGCATATTGGTCAATGCGGGCAGTATATTCTTCTATAGTTCTATCCGTATCTAAAACAAGAAAGTTTGGAAGAGGATGTGGACTCCGTACTCCATTAACCACTGTTACTACTTCGGATTTAGGATTAAGAGCTAAGAGTTTATGAGGATGTAGAGCGTATTGTCTTAAAGCACTCAAAACATCCCTTTCATCGAAAGGGATGTGTGAAATTGATAATTCAGCTGCTTGCTTAGCCCAAATTTTTTGAGAAAAGCTCTCTGAAAATAACTGAAACATGCTATTAAATAAGCTTAATTTTTAAAGTTGGATGTATAAGAAGATTTGCATCAACAATACATCATTAAACTTCCAACAAACCATTCATATCAAGCTCATCTTGATAAACTTGAACATTGCTGCGCTGAGCATATTTACTATTCATCACAATTGGCACAACTTCCTCAGCAGCCAATTCAATAACATCTTCTACTTCATTAAGTGAAATATTCATATATTTCCCCCCTTATAGTTGATAAAAAAATCACTGATAACCAAAATAAAAAGATTACCATTCATTTCACCTTAGCATGGATTTTATTTTTATCAAATACAATGTTGATTGCAAAGAGCATTTTAAATAAGAGGGTTGAATTTTAGAGTGATCAAAAAAGTTTCACAAAAAAGCTGCACTATGCGTGCAGCTTTTTCTCGGTTTGCTTTAGAGGTAAAAGTCTTAAAACTTGAAAGTGTCCTTACGGCTTCTGTAACCATAATAACCACAAATACTGGAAACAAAAGCGCCTATCAGACTGCCTAAAAAGCCCCACCATCCCATCTTTGAGGCTGTGTTCGTCACTTTCGTGGCTGTGTTTTTTGCACCCTTGATCGTATCTTCAAGATTGTCAGAGAGACTTTCAGCTCGTTCTTCCAGCGCTTTTATCGCATTTTGCGTTTTTTCCTCTGCACTTTGATAAATATGAAGGGCACGGTTGGTTGCTGTTTGTGCATCTGCACGGGGCATGCCATCTTTTATGAGAGCATTGATGATATCGCCTCGATCAAACTTTGTCGTGAGATCTTCTACACGATCAGAAAGACGTTCACCAAGATTTTTTAAAGTCTGGCGGTAGTGAGAAGGGTCCTTTTTAAAAGCTGTTATCGCAGAACCAATATCATTGAGTGCTGCTTGATAAGATGTTTTTAAGCGCTCAGGGTTGAGAGCAGGTATATCGCTTTTATGGAGAAGGGTGCGCAATTCATTGCCAAGTTGGTCAAAATTGATGCCACCATCGCTGTTTTTTGTCAAAAACTTTGCAAAATCTTCACTGTTTAATTTTGTAAGCAGGGGGGAAATATTTGTTTTGAAACTGTCTATGGTCTTTTCGATCATGGAGCTGTTTTCTAGGGCTGTTTGAGCTCCTATTTTTGCTGTGCTTGAAACCACATGAATGGCTTGGAGGGTCATAAGAAGTGTTATGAGAGCCCAGGTTAAGAAACCATGAAGAACCCCAGCGGTTTCGGCAAAACGCCCAGCCACAAAGCCTCCCAAAGCAAGACTTATCAGCATAACGATAAGAGAGCCAATGCTAAAGGAGAGGAAAGAGCCTTCAAAAGGGGTTGAAGAGGTAAAATCCATTTGGCTCAATCCTAATGCTCCTACCAAAAAAGAGAGGCAGATTGAGGTTGCAAGAGCCGTTACCAGTCCGGCAAAAATGGCGGACCATGAAATGGGTGTTTGAAAAAAAGGATATTCTGTCTCTAGGGATGTCTGCCCTAGAAAATTCGTATCGAAAGGTGTGTTTTCAGGAATGCGGGTTTCCATGTTTTATCTCCTTGAATATGCTGGAGATACAATGCCTTATTGTCAATTATGTTCCAAAATAGATGGATAGGTGCTGAAAATGAATAGAAAAGGCGCTTTAACGTTTGTGTTATGTGAGGAAAAACGTTGGTATATAGACAATTCAAAAGTTCTAACTTATGCCTAAAGAAAGGCGTGTTTCTCCCTATGGTGTATATTATCATTGCATCTTTTACGGGAGAGAATAAATTTGAAAAATTGAATGCTGTCGTTTATTGGCCTCTAGCTTATAAAGTAAGTAGAATATATGCTTAGAATATTACTGTTTTTATGGGAGGAATGTTTTATAAAACAGAGCTAGAAAGTCAGGCGTTAGGGCAAAAATAGATATCAACTCAGAATATTATAAGAGCTTATGAATTAAGTTAAAGAAGAAAGCGTGTTAACTTTTTGTTCTATAATATTTGTCAATAAATGAGACGGTAATTTTTGTTATGTTTGTCTTAAATAAAAAGTTTTTATGAAATAAGTACAATATATTGGATATTGGGTTTTTTAGTGTTTTGCAGAAGTGTCATTATACTCTATGAGTTGATAGACTTAAACGCTTTACAATAATGATGTATGTTGATAGGGTTCTTTAAGCTATTGTTGTGTTACACGCTGTATTTATACCATAGTTTTTTTGGGGGTAGAGACGTCAGAGATTGTTTTTCTGCTTTGCATTTTATCGATCAACTTTGATGAATCGTGTATAGAAAGTGGCATTATTGCTGTGGAGAGAGTGTGTGCTTTTGCTTATGATATTGATGAAAAAAGAAGCGGAAGATTACAGCAAAGTGTATGTTAAAGAAAAGCTTATTCATGGGGTAAATTTTTGCCTGTGAAGCATGTAGAATAAAATTTTATTGATTAAAAAATAATAGAAATTTAATTTGATAAAGTAAAATAATAACACTTTTAATTATGATTATTTATATATATAAGAAAAAGTGTAATTATATCTGTTATTTTTAATTGATTATATTCAATCTATAACTTTAAAAGTGTGACTTTATTTATGAATAGTAAATATACTTTGCAATTTATTATACTTATTGTGTGTTTATCGACAGGGGGATTGATCTCTACCGATATTTTTTTACCAGCACTGGCAGATATGCGTCAGTATTATCAAGTGACACAATCTCAAATTCAAAGTGCGGTGGCCGTTTTTTTGTTTGCATTGGCACTTGGACAGCTTATTTATGGACCGCTGAGTGATAATTTTGGGCGTAAAAAAACACTTCTGTTAGGCTTATTCTTGTGGTTATTTACGACAATTAGCGTAATTTATACAATTCATATTCAGGCTTTTCTTGTCTTACGTTTTTTGCAAGGGCTTGGAGCTTGTGCGGGGATTGTCTTAAGTCGCGCGATTATCAATGATTTATTGGATAAAAAAGCAGCAGGAAAACTTTATTTGATTGTTTTCCCTTTTATTGGAATGTCACCAGCACTTGCACCTTTTATTGGTGGTCTTTTGATACAAGTTTTTCATTGGCAGGCGACTTTTATCTTTTTAAGCTTTTTTATATCCTTGACTATTTTGCTGTGTTGTTTTGTGCTAACCGAAACTCTTCCTCCCCAAAAGAGACAGCCTTTTTCTCCAGTAGGATTTATGAAGGGATATTGGGGCGTTCTTAAAAATAAACAATTTATTTTTTATGCACTTATTCCGTGTTTTTCTTACGCTGCCTATTTTGCTTATATCGTGGAGTCGCCTTTTTTACTCACGACTTTGGGTTTATCGCCAATACATATTAGTTATAGCTATATTGGTGTCTCGTTGCCCTATATTTTAGGGAATTTTTTAGCGCGATGGTTTTTTGAACGCGAGTCTATGGAAAAGACTGTGGGGAGAGGGTATATTATTTTTGTTATAGGCGGTGTGCTTTTTGCTTTGCAAATGTATCTAAGTCCATGGCCTCTTGTGACAAGTTTTATGGCTATTGCTGTTCTTACTTTTGGCAATGGTTTTTTATTGCCGTTAGGGACAGCGCTGGCTATTTCATCGCATCCAAAAGCTGCGGGAGCGGCTTCTGGTGTTATGGGCTCTTTGCAATTAGGAAGTGCGGCACTCAGTGCAGCGGTTATCGGAAAAATCTCTGGTCATAGCCCACGGGCTATGGCAACTTTGTTAGCAGTGTGTTGCATGATTGGTTTTATCATTTATATTCAAAAAGCGCGTCATTTTATGACTTCAGAAGTAAGCTGAGTGAAATGATAGAGAGTATTATGCATAAATATTTCTGATGTTTTACACAAATGGGGACTTTCTCATTGAATGATTTTTTTTATTTAGTTGTTTGATTGAGAGGGGTTAAAATTGGTCATAAGCTTCGTTTGGATTTGACAAATTGGCTGTTATGGGAGGATTTTATGGGTGTAGAGTTTTTAACATACCCGTATTTTCATGACATTTGGGGGACAGCGTGTTGGCTTTAATGTATTTTTTGAAGCAAGAGAAGGAATTGATTAATTGAGTCTTCCTGTTGTTATTCTTTCTCCTGTAATGCCAATTTGGAATGGGGGTGCTTTTTGTTCTCCATTGACAAAGCTATGCGAGACAAAAGGGTTTCAAGTGACGCTGCTGGATACACTCTCGCTTTTTCCTAAGAGTGCTCATTTTCTCAATCATTCTGCTATTGAAACGGTATCTTTTATAATAGAAAAATTGGACAAGTATTTTAAAGAGCCTGCGGTGCTTGTGGGATTTTCGATGGCTGGCATGTTGGTACAAATATTGGCAGCACGGCTTTCCAATGTTCAAGCGGTACTTGCTGTCAATGCACCCGGTTATCCAGATAAGCTTTTGCAACAACGCCTTGGAGATATTTTGATTCACTTAGAAAATAATGATTTGTTGGGCGCTTTGGAAATGCTCAATAGTTTTATGCATCCTTCTGGCGTTGTGAAAAAAAGAGTTGCCTTGGAAATTCCACAAGATCAAAAAGGCCTGGCCATTGAACGAATGACAAGAGGATTTCAACTCTTATTGGCATTGGATGCTAGAGATGAGATTGTTAAGTATAAGGGAAAGTTTTTAGCGTTGGTGGGTGAAAAATCGCAACTGGCAACGGTTGATAATCAAACAAAAAGCCAATGTGTTAATCATGAATATCGAATAATTTCTGGGGCTGGTACGCGTTTGTGGGATGATAATCCTGTTATGACGAATGCAATCGTTCGTGAATGGATGGAGGGAGTATGAAAAAGAAAGTTCTTGTGTTCTCGAGTGATGGGCTGGGACCAGAAATCCGTGAGGGAGCGCGTTGAAGGTCTTAGAGCCCATGACTGTTGCCCATTGAATTCACTTATGGTGATATAGGGCGTTAGCTTGGTAATATGGGACTGTTAGCTTATGGCGATATGGGGTGGGAATATTGGAAGCAGGAAGGGGATTATCTTCTCTTAGGCGCTTGGTAAAAAACTTCGGAATGTGATGCTCTTTTGCTTGGTGCTATAACAGATCAAAGAGAAGTAGAAAAATTCTTTTCTCCTCATTTATAGAGAGCGTCAGTCTTCATATCTTTCTCCTGTTCTTCTCTGGAGCCAAAAGTTAGGTCTGTTTGCGGATAGACGTCCCGTAAGATCCCTCATTGGTTTTCAGCGGCATTTTATTTTTTATATTATCAGCGAAAATACTGAAGGTTCATGCTCGATTGGATTTTCGTGGTATCACTTTTCTAGCGCTCAAGGTTGCAATGGATTTTGCTATTTAGAGAAGGATAAGATATATGCATCATACAATGTTGTTTTTGTCTATTATGAGAAGTATTTTTACTTCTTATCTCCAGTGGCTTTTATCTCTATGTTCATTTGTGCTTTTGATGTGCAAATGAATGGCTTTGATTTATTCAATATAAGAAGATTTAAGATAAAAGAAATTTGACTGTATTTGGCTCTTCCATCTAAGCTGCGCAAAAAAGATTAATGATCATTACAAATGAATATGTTATCTTTTATTTAAGAGCATATGAAAGTAATCTAGAGACTTTGTGTTTCTTAAGCTTTGTAAATAATTGATATTCTTTGTAAATCAGAGAGAGATGTTGTGAAAAGACAAGAAGCAGTGTCATTGATAGAAAAGCTTTGCAAATTTTATTGAAAAATATGTCCGTGAAGCGTTGATTGCAAATCTATACCGTTCAGTTATCTGGTCATAATTTGCTGTAAAGAGCTCATAAAGTGTTTCCTTTATGCTTTTGTGTAGATTACACGATAGTTACGTGTTTGCTTCAAGGCGAGATATTGCTCAATTTGATAACAGGAACAGTTCTTTTTTTTGTAAGATGTGAAGATTTAAGAAGTGATCGTTTTGCGCTTTTATTTTCTTTTCGATTGATCATTATGTGGGAATTTGTGTGGAAAATATTTGATGCGGTGTGTTTGTGGATGTTGTCAAAAACATTTTATACATGTGTTAAGGAGAAATAAAAATGGGTCTTGATTGTTGGTAAGAGTGTTGATGTTGTGAATGAACAAATTTTTGGCGTAATTTTTAGTATCTAAATTACAAGTTCATTGCACATCTTTTCAACGGTTCGCGTCCTATCTGTTGTGATACGAGGTGGTCTTTTAAAGCGAAAAAGGAAGGGCTTTTATGTATCGGATTGATTACAACAGTTATCGTTCTGTCAAGAGTTTTAATCGTCGCGTTCGTTTTCTTGTCATGCATTATACATCTCTTGATTTTAAAGCTTCGGTTATGGCTCTTACAGGGGAAAAGGTTAGTGCACACTATCTTGTTCCTGATCCTTCAGAGCAGACATATCGTGAGGCAGGATTTAAGGATATGCGTATTTTTAATCTGGTTGATGAAAATGAGCGTGCATGGCATGCGGGTGTGAGTTCATGGGCTGGGCACAGTCATCTCAATGATGCATCTATTGGGATTGAAATCGTTAATTTAGCGACCGGTCATTCTGATGCTTCAGAAGAGACCGTTGAGTTAGTGGATCATCATAGCGAGGCGTTTAGCTTTCCCCCTTATAATCCAATACAAATTGATGCCGTTAAAGAGCTTGCATTGAATATTCTTCAACGCTATCCCGATATTATGCCAACGGATGTGGTGGGGCATAGTGATATTGCCATTGGGAGAAAAAGTGATCCGGGAGCAGCTTTTCCATGGAAAGAACTTTATAGGGCAGGTATAGGGGCATGGTATGATGATGAACTAAAGAGTCATTATCAAGAACAATTCTCTAAGAGTTTTCCCTCCAAAGAGGAGGTTTTGGCGAAGCTAAAATGTTATGGCTATGATACTTCAGCTGCGTGTACTGAAATAGGATACAAAAATTTGATCCGAGCTTTTCAACTTCATTTTCGTCAAGAAAATTATGATGGGATTCTCGATGTTGAAACAGCGGCAGTTCTTTATGCGTTGGTTGATAAATATTTTCCGTAAATTCAATATTTTTTAATTGAAAATATGGTTACGATTGTGTGTGAGCGCTTTTTGTTTCTTAAGGTATTCTGCTTTTGCTGATTGGCTTCATATAAATAAAGAGCACTTATCGTTTTAAAATCGTAAGGCGTTTTATGGAAATATAATTCTATAGAAAACTTTATGATTTGCAGAGATTAAGCCTTGTTGTTTCTTTGTCCTAATATTCTACTTCTTTTAAAAACGTGTAAAGTTAAGGTGCTGAGTATAATGGGGGCGTGCTGCTCATGCAAGATAGAATGCTTCAAACAAAATAGACTTCTATTGTATGTTTACCTGTTCGTTTTAAAAAATATTTTTCAGTGTGTGTCACACGCACAGATTTTACAAGCGCCTTCGTAAAGATTATAAAATTTTTTGTAAAGTGTGTTGTCTCTTGTGCCTTATCATCCTTACGTTTCATAAAAGAGCAAGTTGGCACTGTTATACGCTTTGCTCGCTTTCAGTGTTTGCACGACAGCCTTTGACATTTGAAACGGTTCATAGGTATTTGTCTTTCTTTCTTGTTCAGTTTTTATTTATACGTCAATCCTCCTTGGGATATGCAAGGGGATAATTTTGATTGATTCAACATAAACAGGCTTGAAATGAGAGAATCTTATGATATTCGGGACTCTCATTCAACATGCAAAAAGTAAATTATCTTTATAAATCAATGCATTTAATGTATTATTCGGTTATGCTGTAAAACACCGTCTTTTAAGATGGCGATTCAGGTTCACAAAGAAATACAACACTTAATTTAAGTATTTAAAATAGAGGGTGGCAATATTCAGGATGGGACTTGTTTGTAGAGCCTTATGCAAGTAAATCATAAATAATCAGCTAAGTGGTCTCCCTAAAGCAATCGGATTGTTTACAAACTAATGCGGGTAGGGATTTTCATTCTTTGAGGGGAATGTGAGGTCTCTTGTTCAGTGCAGTTAAACTGAATATTCAGGGGAGGACTTATTTGAGAGATTATGCCTTAAATTACAAAGGTTAGATGTAAATTGCTAAAAGAGAGATCAATTGGGTAATAAAGCAAGAGGGCACGCTTTAAAGAGCAGGGAAGAGATTATTTGAATTGATGGGTAACGCCGTGCGAAGTTGTTTTATCAAGCTCATAAGGTTAACTTTTCTTGAGAATATTTTTGTGAAACTAAGTCGTTTTTGTCAGAAAGATAAGAAAATACGTATCAGAAAAGGCTGCTCATGATATTTGGTTTCAAAAATAAAAACTGGCAACGTATGTTGCCAGTTTTTCAAAGCTGTAGCCGAATAAAATTAGAATGAACGCTGTAAACGGATCATACCTTGGAAAGCACTTTTTCCATTAAAGAAATGTTTTTCATTATCATTTGCATCCTTTATAAGGCGATCATCGTTCCAAGAAACATAGGTTAACTCAGGGGTAATCACAAGTCCTGGAACCAGCGTGTATGCAATATTGACAGACGTTGCAAAGGTTTTTACAGCACTATAAGAAATTTGAGCATTTAAATCTGCCTTTGGCGTGAGTTTGTAAGTAGCACCCGCCCAAGCAGCCCATTTACCGCCCCAGTTTGCGTAGATCGTTGTGCTTTTTCGTGATAACTCATCATCTGCGTTTATTGTGTAGTAATCAGAACCATTTTTATAGCCAGCCATTACCCATAGGTTGAAACGATCGTTAACATTGAAATCTGCACGTACTTTTCCAGCCCACTTTTTGTAGTAAGCATCATAGGCAGCAACGGCTGAAAAACCACCCCATTTTTGCATAAACTTTATACCCAAAACCACATTGGGGGTGTAATTCTTAATTGCTTTACTTGGACGAGTATCTTTCGTGATAGGAATAAGTTTTCCATCTTTTTCAATATAGTCTCCTTGCAAGTCTCTTTCCTCTGCTACGCCAGGAAGAGGATCTGTATTATTGCCGACTTCAACGCCGATAATAGCGGAAAAACCGGCATCACCATTAAAGGTGTAGGAAATAAAATTGGTGCGAGTTGTGCCGGCAGGCGCTATGCTGTCATCATTGAGAACATTTCCATAACCACCAGTCCAGCTGTTGAAAATGGTATCGTCAAGACCTACACGAAAACCACCCAATTCAATGTACGCGGCTGCAAGTCTTGCACCAGCGTTATCTTTACCATTACTCCAGTTTGAATAAATTCTTGCATATGAGCGAAGGGTTCCCATTTCTGTTTCAGAAGCGGCTTGAAAAACAAGGGTAAGCCGTGATGACGAGCCATAGGTCTTTCTTTTATTTTTTAGTTCAGCTTCGGTGGTTGCATCGATATTATCACCGCCGATAAAATCAGCACGAACATTTCCTGACAAACGCATGCAGGTTTCTGTTCCAGGGATATAGAAATATCCTTTTCCGTAGGCATCACAAACGCGAATATATTCTACAGGCTCAGGTTCAGCAACAACTGTTGAAGCAGCATGTGCTCCAGAAATTGCTAAAAAAGCTGCTGTAGAGCTTAAAAAGAGGGATTTAATATTCATATGGGATCTCCGAGGTCCGTTTAATCTTCTTCTAAAAAATATCACTTGCCTAATGCGTCAAAGACAAAGACATAAGTAAAATACGCGGTACTTATCATTCTAGCTATACTAATCCTTTTAGAGTTTCAAATATGAAATGAACTTTTTGTAATGTATCCATGTACTATTCGAGAAGATGTGGTAAAAAAGACACGGTTTTTGTTTTATTAACTTTTGGTTCCTATGCAGTCAATAAAGGAAAAAAATTTCAGATATTTGGGAAAAAAATCGAAAATGTCTTGAACTTTCTCTTGATACCCTTTATGCCTCTCCTTGGAGAGGTGGCCGAGTGGTCGAAGGCGCTCCCCTGCTAAGGGAGTAGGGCTCAAAAGGCTCTCGAGAGTTCGAATCTCTTCCTCTCCGCCATTATTCAATAAAATTAGTGCATTATATAAAAGTTCGGGAATTTTAAGTCCTTTGATTCTTTTAACTTGTTTTTCTATCTATCCTCTCTCAATTTTTTGCCGTTTTTTGATTAGCTTTTATTGCTAGATGCTTTCTATCCGTTGTTTTGGTGTAAAATGATGCTATTTCATCTTCAGTTCAGCCAAACAGTGCTTTTATCCGCAAAATCTTAGCGCTTACATTAGCAGCGCGTATTGATGCTCATTTTCTTAATCCTTGTTTCTTAATCTTTGTGTTGATTTTTTTATACCTGTTGCCTTCCATATTTCATGAAACAAGTGACAGAAACTTCTTTGTAATGTTGGAAATTAAAGCAAAACCAATAGGGGATGTTTCAAATGCAATCGGTTTTATGAAAATCGCTATGCCAGTTTATATTAATGGGCGTTTGTCCGGTTGTGAAAAAAATGTTGCAAGAAAGTCAAAGGGCTTATTTCAAAATTTTGAATGCTTTTGTTGATAAAGGAAGGCGAAGCTTTGTTGTTGCATTGATGTTTCATATTTTTAAACGAAGGATTGTTTACGGATTTTTATGAATATAGGAAGCTGCACGAACACTTATAAGAATAAGTAGGCGTAAAGTTAGATGTGTTAGGGATGTTGTTTCACAAAGTGTTTTATATCCCTATATTTTCCCAATCTATTGAAGGCATATTTGTTGTTTTATGACGTTGTTTGCTAAGCTTTTGCTTTTTCTATGGCGTGTCAATCAATATCGACTTCTAACACAGCAGTATATGTAAGCTAAATATTTAAGACGGTTTACTGCTTTAACCATTGTATCGGCTTTTGTAAGTCAAATAGGGGAGAAAATATTGTAACTTGTTAGAGAATGATTTCTAAAAATGGGAGGATTATTTCATTTAAAAAAAATATCAAAGCGAAAAAGATAGAAATCAGTTCCCATTTTATCATCACTCATCACCTTATGAATTCAGCTTTACAGCTTTCACAAATCTTTAGCAGTTGAGTCTGTTAAATAATGGAGATTATGGGGCTCATACTTTTGTCTATCCCGTTTGGGATTACGTCCTTAATGTAAAAAAGAATGTTCTAAACAGAATATACGCGTGTTGCCAATTTATGCGCTGGTTTTAAAGAAATATCTTTCAACACTCCCAAGCTTATTTTGCAATGGTGTTCGTGAATGGTATAAAATGCAAAAGCTCCTGTGAATAATATAAAGCTTACAGAGCACATCATTTTTATGCTTATGAAAAAGCAAGGCGGCATATTAAAGGCGGCATATTATATACTTGTTTCTATGTTGTAATAGCCCTTGACTATGAACGTTCATAAGAGGCTTCTTTCCTTTCTAAAGCGGTTTTACTCATATGGCTCTTTCCACTTATGGCGTGCAAGCAAATGATTTTGATCGATTCAAAATGAAACAGATTTTAAAAAATCTGACGATATTCGGGTTTTGTGAGTTATTATTATAAATTATTGCTTTATGGATACGTTGTCTGTTGAAAGCGAGATGTTTCAAGAGTCTAAAGAAGCCCAGATCTCTTTTAGGACAAAATCTTTGAGAAAAAAGATTTGCATGTGATAATTTTATCGTTTTTCTCTTATCAAGATTTTTGAGAGTGTTTCATCCATCTCATGATGACCAAACCACACATGAAAAAAGTAAGGGTTGGTAAGATGAGGTAATAAGAGGGTGGAACTTTTGCAGGAAGAAAAGAAATAATACTTAATACGGTAATTGAAAATATTCTTCCGCTAAAAGATACAGCACCGACAACACCGGAAATATGTTGTGTTTGTGTTTGGTTTAGTTCTGAGAAAAATAAGCTTTTTGCCCCTATGGGTACAGTGCAAATAAATCCATGGATTAAAGAGAAGGCAATGACGGAGGCAGCCGTTTGATTGTTATGGACTAAAAAATAGAGCGCTATGCACATCAGCGCAGAAAAGAAAGAGAAGTACTTTATAGAATTCTTATATTTTTTATCAAGAACATGATATTTCGACATCAGTAAATTTGAAAAATATTGCGCTGAAAAAGCTCCAATATGACAGCACATCAAAACGAACATTTGTGAACCGTTGAGGTGATCGATTTTTCCACCTGAAAGTATGATCGGTTGCCAGAAATGATAAATAATCTGAATACCCGCGCTAAAAAGACACATGAGGAAAATAAACCATGCTCCGCCTACAGTGTTTTGAAAGATCCAGAGTGTTTCCTTAGCATTTTGCAAGATTGTCTTTGTTTTGTGTGTTTCAATCACCGATTTCTTTTCTTCCGGAACAATAAGGAAGACCAAGAAAATAAATCCCATCATGAGGCATGAAATGATATATCCCATAAAATATTGCCCAGAGTAATAAATCGTTCCAATGCCTACAATTCCACTGAGAATACTTCCGAAAGAATTAACTTGGTGATAAAGATGCGCATAATGCGAAAAGTGATCGTGTTTATCGCCAAGAGAATGGTAAATCCATCCATCAATGGCGCTGACAATGATGCAAATGCCTGCTGCATAAAGAATTTCTGCAATAATAAGTGCTGTCATATTGGGGGCTTTAAGGCAGAGAAGATAAAACACTCCCGTCATAAAGACGCCAGCTATAACGGAATATTTACGCCGATATCTGTCCGCTAAAACAGCGCAAGGAAAATCAAGCAGCAGAATAGTTGTGGAAAAGACAACCTGAAGTAGCGCTAATTGCGCGAGACTAACCCCCATAGACATTAAAAAAATCGCATTGTAGACACCAATGAGCATGCGTACTGCATTATAAGCGCCATAGGTAAAAGCAAGGGTGCGTGGTCTGTTCATTGTGTTGTTCCATAGACTGTACAATGAGAATTTGCACTGAAGAGAACATTTTTCTGTGAAAAGGTAGCGGTTTCATATCCCCATTCAGAGATCCGTGGAAAGTTGTTTTTTATAACCACTCCAAAATTTAAAAGGCACCTTGGTCCATATGGGGACTCAAAGCGTATTAATGAGAGGGAATGATGCGACTTTAAAGTGGTTATGAAGATCAACATAAGCCTCATAAATGAGATCATCATTTTTTGAGAGAAATGGCTTGTGGGTTTGTTGCTTCCATAGCAACCATTTTGTCTAGATCTGTAAAATAAATCCAGGATGGTAAGATCATTGACACAATCAGAATTTATAGAGGTCTGTTTATTTTTTACACACCATTCACTGATCCATTCTCTTTGCTGATCCGGTGAAAGAGCAGAAATGATCCATAAATCGGTTTTGGGTAATTTTTTGCTCTCTTTTTTTATAATCATCAACATTTGTAATCCCCCCATTTCTCTCTGTCGGCTTCTCTGTATCAATTTACGTCTAAAAAGTTGTTTTGAGACCTCATCTTTACTTTATTTATTAAAAATTATCTTGCAAGGTTCGTTATTTTGATCACATCATTACGATTAAGAATTAAATTTCTGATATAAGAGGAGGGGGCATGATGCATCGTCACTCAATACATAAATCTCACTCTATCCTGAAATGACGATTTCCTTTTGCAAAACATATTTTGAATGGAAGTTCGATAAGTATTCCTTCGATCATAGCGCCCTAAAAGAGTGCTTATTGAAGATATTCTTTAGATATTACAGACAGGACAAGAAAATAGTTCAAAACAAAAAAATCAGATGTGCGATTAAAGTTTTCATCTAATGGTGAATTTTAAACTTTATCTATTATCTTTTTTGTGATCCCCTGCGCTGTAGAAAGATCAAATTTCCTCAATCTATGTCTCTAATTTATCTCATTGATCATAAACATTTTTTAGCTGCTCCAAAACGGCATTTTTTTTACGAATAATAATATATACTGTCTCTTAAATTATAACCTTGCTCATTATTTGTCCCCGCTGATTAAATCAATTTTTCTCTAAAAACGCCGCTTGAGAAAAATGCATCCTATCAGTTTAATATTCTATGATATTTTTAAGGAAGATAACATAAAATAGACTCTAAAAAATCAATAAATTTAAATTTTTGTAAAAAACACAATTTTTGCGGCTGCTGATAAAAAACAAATTTCTATTAAAAGTAACTTTTATATCATTCAATATCATTGATTGTTTTTATCCGTTTTTGTGTATGCCTCATTTCATGAGGAGGAGCATACTTATTAATCAAAATATTATTTTTGATTGTCTTTCAATAGTATATTAAATTCTTTTTAATTCACGTATAAAGTCATTAATTTTCTCCCATAAAGATGTAAAGCTAAACAGAAAAGTTTACAACTAATACATTGAATAAATTAATTTTTATAGCTTTATTCTGTCTGTAGAATGTTTCATTAGTGTATAATCTATCCCTTTTTATTTTTATCGTAGATTATCCTAAATGGATTGAATAAATTTCAAGACGAATCTTTTGATGAGAATTTAGGTATTTATTTTAAGGTATTTTGTACGAGAAAATAGAAAAATGTTTACAAAAAAAATTCTGTTGAGAGAAGGCTTATTGCTTATCATATTTTTGCACGCCTATCTTGTGTCTGCCTCATATGGCTATACGGGTGTGGAGAAATTATTCTGCTCTAAAGTGGTTAAGGAACGGGATGATGCTGTTCAGATGTTGGATTCAGTCGAGTTTGAAAAAGCTAATGCCGAACGGGGATGGAACGATACAATGAAGTTATTAGGGGTAGCGGTAGAGGATTTGGAGAGAATAGCTTTTGAACAGCAGGAACTCTATTTGTCATTGATGAAAAATATGCCAAACAACAAACAACTTAATTCTAAATATGAGATAACTCAAAAGCGAAACGCTGCAGTTTTTGAGCGGATCGGGACATTTTTTACGCTATTTGAACATGTTAAGAAAAGAACAGAAGCCTTTCGAGAGTTAGACAAAGCCAATAAGCTTAAAGATCAGTCTCAGTCATTACATATTTTAGAAGTAATTTCTAAACATCAGGGACATGTTGATGGACTCAATAAAGAACTTGAAAGGCTCAATCACGAAGTTGATCGTTTAAATAACAGGCTTCAAAATCTGAAGAAAATATCGCGATAAAGAAACAGAAAGTTGTTCATTGATGCAAACGGGGAGAAATGCATGAGATAATGAATAACGATTTCATTGAAAAAGGAGCGAACGGTGGGATTTGCAATCGTACTCATTATATCCGTTACGGTTATTATAGGGACTCTTTGTTTTTTGTGTAACAGGAACTGTGAAAGAGCGGAAAGAGAGAGATGGAAAAGAGATGAAAACGCGCGAGAAATACGCTTTGAAAATGAAGAATAAAATGAGACCAGTATGACAATACAAGAAACACAACCATTGCATGAGACACTTTAAAAACAAGATAATAAGATTTCGGAAGTTTCTTCAGCATCTGACAAAGAATCTAAAGTTTTAGCGTTTAAAGAAGCTATGGTGCTTTCATCGAAGGACTATAAGATAATCTTCTGCATATTTATTATCAGTTTGGCAGTGGACTCTGTTATCCAAACGTTAGATGAGGTTATTACCCAAATATTGGATGAGTCCCTTATCCAAGTATTGGATGGGGTCAGAGAGTTTGATATTCTTACTTTTATCTGTATCTTGAGCCTATTTATGTTGATCTTTTGTTGTATAGCTATTCCGATTATTTTAATTTTACACATACGATTGACGAAGAAATTGAAAAAAGCACTTCAGCAATTAGAAGACACTTTTCAGCAGCGAGATAAAGCTTTTGCAGCACAAAAATGGAGAGCAAAATAATGACTCTTATGATATTGTTTGTTTTCATAAGTACAATTATTAGTTGTCTTTTTCATATAGCAATCATTATGCTTGGTTATTCTTATACGAAGCGTTCGAAATTGTATAAAAAGGTCGTTGCAGAATTAGAAAAAGTAATTAAAGAACGAGATGCGGCAATCGAGGGGTTATTGGAGAAAGAACAATAAAAGCGGCATAATGCTTTGAATTTTTTATGGTACTCGTTTTAAAACATGGAGATGTGTCATACTGATGATTAAATAGATTGTTTCATGTTTTAGATAAAACAAAAAAAGAAGGTTCAAAAAACAGAACTTAGATGTGTGATTAAAAATTTTTTATGACGGATGAGAGTGTACTCTATATTTTTGCGTTTTTTTTGATTCATGGTGGTGTAAAAAATAAACTCTCCTCATATCATTAGGAATAAATTATTTTGAGTTTGCTACTAAAGAACATTTTTTACGCGTAAACATGTATGTGTATATATTTTTTAAATGTATTTCCGCTCTATTCTCTTCTGCTTTCTCATTGAATATTTTTTGAAAAGTGATTTCAGGGAAGAGAAATTTTCTTGTTCGTTATTGTCTCATATAATCCATTTTCTTTTAACTTTTATGGTGCAGCATTTTGTGCTGATTTTCCAATTTGATTGGATTTGAGATTTAATGCGTTGGGGTATTTTTTTGAATGATAAATAACAGAGCGTAAAAAAATTTTTCTCTCATAAATCATGATATTGATTATAAACTCTAATACATGAGCACATTGAAGGATTGTCTCTTTGTTGGGAGGAGCGAGATAATGATCATTAGACTTTATGATCGAGAGGCTTTTGTCTTGATTTAATAGGTTTTGTAAGGAAGTTAAATTTTTCCTTATGATTTGAGGGATAGTTTTTTCAACATTCAAAGTTCATTTTATTTTGAGGCTGAATGCCTATTGGGGGGCTGAATGATTGTCATGAGAGAGATTTTTTAAAATTTTGACTTTTTAAAAGTGGAGCCCCTTTGGGCATTAAGGATGGCAAAAAACATTTTGAAAAGAAGTGCTGATTCACAATAATTGAGCGGCATGTTGGAAAATCATATCTCCTTATGTTTATTTGCATAGCCCTCATATGAAAAAACGTGTGTAAAACAAAGAAGTTACTGTTGATATAAAGCTGAATGGTGCCCGGAAGAGGACTCGAACCTCCACGCCTTGCGGCACAGGTACCTGAAACCTGCGCGTCTACCAATTCCGCCATCTGGGCTTATAAAAATCATCTAAGCGTGTGAAGCAATTCTGTCAATAAAATTATAGAATTTATTTTCTCTGTTTAAAACGATTGAATTAAATTTGGGGGGGGGAGCGTCATGGTGTTAAAAGTTTAAGGTGTGATGATTGTCTTTGATGAAATGGTTGAATCGGGATTAAAGGTGTAAATAATAGGAATACCGGTCGCTAATTCTTGAGATATAATTTCTTCGCCGTTTAGACCTTCAAGCGCCATCATAAGAGCACGAAGAGAGTTTCCATGTGCTGCGATCAAAACAGTTTGAGAGCGCAAAATATGAGGTTGGATATGGTAAAGATAATAAGGCCAAATGCGTGCACCGGTATCGCGTAGGCTTTCTCCATTAGGCGGTGCAATCGTATAGGAACGGCGCCACATTTGCACTTGTTCTTCTCCCCATTGTTGGCGCACTTCATCTTTATTTAAACCAGAAAGATCACCATAATTACGTTCATTCAAGGCGGAAGTTTTGATCACTTCTAAATTTGATTGTCCCATTTGCTCTAAAATGTGCTGAGCCGTTTTTTGGGCACGCTGTAAGGCAGATGTATAAGCGATATCAAACTTCAAACCAGTTTCTTTCAGTTTTTTCCCTGCTGCTATCGCTTCCCCATGACCTTTTTCTGTTAAATCAGGGTCTTTCCAACCCGTGAAAAGGTTTTTGAGATTCCATTCGCTTTGTCCGTGACGGATGAGTACAAGTGTGCGTCCCATTATGAATTGCCTCTATTTTATTGGTTGTTTAGAATTAATCGTTTAATCCCAAGACATCAAGCATTGAATAAAGACCATTTTTATGATTTTTGGCCCACAAAGCTGCTTTTAATGCGCCATTGGCAAAGATGGAGCGTTCTTGCGCTGTGTGTGAAAGAACAATTCGCTCATGGGAGCCGGCAAAAATAACACTGTGTTCGCCAATAACCGTTCCACCCCGTGAACAAGAAAAGCCAATGGAGCCTTTTTCGCGTTTCCCTGTATGGCCATTACGTTCGTTGATGCGAACATCTTGTAGCATAACATTGCGACCTTCAGCCGCTGCTTGCCCGAGAAGAAGAGCTGTTCCAGAAGGGGCATCAACTTTGTTTGCGTGATGCATTTCATAAATTTCGATATCAAAATCATCGGCTTCTAATGCTTTGGCCGCTTTCTTTACAAGGTTGGCTAAAAGATTTATGCCAAGGCTCATATTTCCGGATTTGACAATTGTTGTATATTTCGC
This sequence comes from Bartonella sp. AU15XJBT, assembly GCF_028618615.1. Taxonomy (NCBI): domain Bacteria; kingdom Pseudomonadati; phylum Pseudomonadota; class Alphaproteobacteria; order Hyphomicrobiales; family Bartonellaceae; genus Bartonella; species Bartonella sp. AU15XJBT. Next base: position 30,915 of record NZ_JAQITG010000011.1, on the reverse strand, counting down.
AAAATCTGCAATTTTTTCTTCTTCTGTTTTGCTAAAGCCTGTGGTGCCGATAATATGGACAAGGCTTTTTTGAGCAGCATAGTGAGCATAAAAAAGACTGGCTTGGGGTTGTGAAAAATCGACAATACCTTCTGTGTTTGAAAAGGCATTTTCAGGATCGTCTGTGATGCGAATTCCAAGAGAGTCTGAGCCAATTAATACACTGGCATCTTTTCCTATAAAAGGTGAGCCTTTGCGCACAAGAACAGCACAAAGCTCTACATCTTTCCTTTGCCGGATTGCTGTAATGAGTTCACGTCCCATTCTCCCATTTGCACCAACAACTGTAAGGCGCATTTTTATCTCCTTATAATACTTTACACCCCCGTAGTATAGGCAAATTCTTGCCTTCTTTCCAACCGTTCTTTTTCCTTTATAGAAAAAAATTTCTACTTTAATTTATCCTTTTATACTGTAAAGTTCTATCATTGAGGGTAAGTGATCGTAAGATTAAAAAATTTACAGAGAGATGTTTTTTGTTAAAGTGTGTGATGAATAGGGCGAGCCTTGTTTGTAATGCCTCATGGAGATTGCACATTGCTGTGACGCTTTTATCTCTCCCGTTCTTGAATAGGTCACGTTTCTTATGTGAGCCCTTCAAACAAAATACGCTTATGTTGCCAATTCACGCACTCATCTTAAAGAAATATGTTTCAATGCTCCTAAGCTCATTTCATGATAGTTCTTGCGGATGGTATAACGAGAAAATCTCCAATGAAGCATATAAAATCTATTCTGCAGCGCTATGCTTCATAAAAGCGCAAATTGGCACCATCATACACTTTGTCAGTCTTTGCAGCCTTTGCTTTGGTATTTGAAATGATTCATAGGGATTTTATTCTTTTCTTATACAATTTTTTCATACACCAATCCCGTTTATGACGTAGTAAGAAAAAGATTTTAATTGATTTAAGTGAGGAGGATTATGCGTGAAAAGTATTTGAATTCATGGTTCAATTTAAAAATTTATCATTTTTGAATCAATGTGTTATCTATGAATAAAAACACATAAAAGAAGTCAGAAACAGGAAAATGCTTGAAAAGTTGAATTGTTGATACACGAGCGCTGGTTGGATTCTTTATCTTTTAGGAAGGCCCGTTGAAAAAATTGTTATTTTTTAAAAACGCATGATAGAGTTTTTTTCTATTAAGGGTAAATAATTATGCATGTTATGAAATGCGTTTTTTCATATATCGGGAAGAATGGAGGATAACATGCGCTAAGTATGATTATTTTATTCGCTTAGCTTTCAATGGGGCTACAGCTCTTGTCTTTAAAAAGAGATTTTAAAACCCTTTGTTAAATATCTTTATCTCTATATTGATCTTTTTGTGATACGGCAAAAAAGATTTTTTAGGTGCATATATAAGAGGGCTTGAAATAAGAAATGATGATGGGGTCTTATTTTTGTTTGTAAGAGAAAGCTAGAAATCAAGATCAGCATAGTGAGCGCTGGCAACAATTCCACGGACACGATCTGTTAAAAGAGAACGAAAAGAAGGTCGTGATTTAATCCGCATATACCAGTCTTTGGCTGCAGGGGATTGTTCCCAGTCAATTTCCCCTAGAAAGTCAAGGACGGAAACAGCAGCAGCTGCTGCTAGGTCAGCATAGGACAAGGTAGAACCCACTAAGCTATCGCGAGAGGCACAAAGCCAATTGAGATAGTTCATATGGGGTGGAATATTGGCTCGTGCATTGCGTAAAATTTGTGAATTGGGCGCTCCACCGCCAATGGCAAGGGGCATTTCACGTTTATGGATTCGTTCTCGTACAATATGGCGCGTTGCTTCATTTTCAAATTTATTTAAAAACCAGTCATTGAGGCGGCGTACCTCCGCACGGTCTAAAGGATTTTCCGGAAAGAGTTTATTTTCTTGTCGTAAACTTCCATGGGTTTCATCTAAATATTCGCAGATAACAAAGGGACCGGATAATGGAACTTCGTGTTCATCAAGAAAAACAGGAACATGACCGGCGGGATTGAGCGCGAGAAATTCGTGTCTTCTAGCCCATTCATATTCTTCAATCAGTTGAGTGGCTACACCATATTCCCCAAGAATGAGGCGTATGAAGCGCGACGCAGTGGATAGGGGAGAGTGAAAAAGTGTCAGCATAATTTACACTATTAAATAGAGTTGATAAGAATTCTTTCAAGTCATCTTTTTTATAAAGATGCTTGACTAGAAGTACAAGATCATTAGCAGCGGCTAGCAATTATGCTTAATAAATTGTTAATAATATGAATGCGTTTTCTTATGCAATGGTTTGCAAAATGGCAGCACGTAATTCTTCCAAACCGTATGATTTTTCTGAAGAAGTTGCAAGGATCTCAGGATAAGCTGCTGGATGTTTGAGAAGTTTTGTTTGTGTGGTCATCATTAATTCTTCCAAAGCATTTGATTTGACTTTATCGCTTTTTGTCAAAACAATTTGGTAAGAAACAGCTGCTTTATCAAGGAGTGCAAGAACATCTTCATCATTATTTTTGATTCCGTGCCGTGAATCAATCAAGAGATATACACGTTTTAGTGTTGTGCGTCCCCGTAAATAGCTAAAAATCAAATTTGTCCAAGCATCAACCAGATTTTTAGGAGCAGCAGCGAAACCATAACCCGGCATATCTACGAATGCGAAAGGAGGAAGATCTCCTTGTTGCCCACTGAAGCCATCGGGGACAAAATAATTAAGCTCTTGAGTCCGTCCTGGTGTATTTGAGGTCCGTGCTAAGCCTTTTTGCTGGACAAGTGCGTTGATTAAAGATGATTTTCCAACATTGGAACGTCCTGCAAATGCAATTTCTGGTGGTCCTTCAGGGGGGAGAAAGCGTATTGCGGGAACACCACGAATAAAAACCCAATTGCGAGAAAAAATTCCAGAAAGGAAAGAATCTCTTGTCATTTCTGCTCTTCTTTTTTGGGTGATTTTCTCCACAAGACTTTTAAATTATCAAAAAGCTCAATTTTGGCTCCTTGGCGCTTCATCATGATACCTTGCTGAATGATCGACAATATATTGTTCCATGCCCAATAGATGACAAGACCAACAGGGAAAGAGGCAAGCATAAAAGTAAAGACGACTGGCATCCATGTGAAGATCATCGCTTGGGTTTGGTCTTGAGGAGCAGGATTCATACGCATTTGTAAAAACATTGTTATCCCCATAATCAAAGGCCATGCACCAATCATAAGAAATGCTGGTGTCGTGTATGGCAAGAGACCAAACAAGTTGAAAAGAGACGTCGGATCAGGGGCAGCTAAATCTTGAACCCAGCCAAAGAAAGGTGCATGGCGCATTTCAATGGTGATATAGAGAACTTTATAAAGTGCAAAGAATATTGGAAATTGAACCAACATTGGCCAACACCCTGCAAGGGGATTAATTTTTTCGGTTTTATACAGTTCTATGATTGCTTGTTGTTGTTTGTTTTTGTCATCGGGATATTTTTCTTTTATCTCTAGCAACCGCGGTTGTAGCAGCTTCATGCGCGCCATAGATTGATAAGACTTATTGGCGAGAGGGAAAAGAAGTGTTTTTAAGAGAACTGTGACAAGAAGGATGGCAATACCAAAATTTCCTGTTTGCTTATAAAGAATGTCAATGAGGGCAAACATGGGTTTTGTGATGAAATCAAACCAACCCCAATCAATTAAGAGAGCAAACTTGTTGATTTTTAGATCGTTTTGATAGTGATTAATGATTTCAACTTGTTTTGCACCAGCGAAAAGACGATTTGTAACGGTTTTTGTTTCATTAGGGGCAATCGTTAAAGGCGATCCTAGCAAGTCAGATTGATAATGGGTTTGTAAACGATCAAAATAAATAAAACGGCTTGTATATTCTTTATCTTGCGGAGGAATAACCGCTACAGCCCAATATTTATCGGTAATGCCAATCCAGCCTCCTGTCACTTTGGAAAAAGCCATGCTCTTTTGTCCATTAGCAGGATTTGGATCAAGCTCTGCTAGGGTTTTATATTTTTCAGTTTTGAGCGAATCCCCTGCAATACCGATCATCCCCTCATGAAGCAAATAGGTTGCATTTGTATGTTCTGGTGGTGCTGCACGGGCAACGCGGGCATAGGATGAGAGATATATTGGTTGATCACTTTCATTGCTGATAGAATCCTCAATGGTAAACATGTAATGATCATCAACAGAAAGGGTGCGGCGGAAGATTTGTCCTTGTCCATTATTATAAATCAAAGTGATGGGAGTTGTAGGGGTCAGGGTGGTATTGTTTCCCTCTATTTGCCATTGTGTATCGGATTGTGGCAAGGCTTTTGCTGGCAAAGATGCACTTGCAAAACCAAATTCAGCAAGGTAAGTCGTTTTGAATCCTTTCGGATTGAGCAAATCGATTTCCGGTGATTTTTTATCGACTGTTACACGATATTTCTTAAGGCGAAGATCATCAAATTGTGCACCAACAAGATTAATAGAGCCTTCCAGTTCATTGGTTTTGATCGCAACACGCTCTGTTTTGGCTAATACAGCTTTGCGAATTTCGGGAGTCATTGGCTGTTCGATGATCGATGTTGCTTGATGCGTTGCGGTATCGTCAGAAGAATTCACTGTGGCAGTAGAAAGGGCTGATTGTTGTTTTGACAATTGCTGTTGCTGCGTGATGATTTGTTGTTTTTGTAATTTTGCTTGTTTGGGAGCAACATGAAGAAATTGCCATGCGATGAGCACTAGGAAAGATAAGCCAATAGCGATAAAGAAATTGCGGTTATATTCCATTCGTACATCCTTGTTGTCGTTGCTGATGTTTTGTTTTTGGTTTTATTCGCCGATTTAATTCACTAATCAAAGATGTGAAAGGCGCATGTAACGCATCGCGATACGCTACAATAACATAGTCTGTTCCTGCTTCCATGTGGTTTGTTACACCAACGCGTACGGCTTCACGCAAGCGTCTTTTGATACGATTACGTTTCACAGCATTACCATTTTTACGGGTAACAGTGAAGCCCACACGCGCAACAAGAGAAGATTTTCTTTCTGTTGTTTGTTCACGAGATTTTACTTCGAGTAAAAATAAAGGCCCCCGTCGTTTTTCTCCTGTACGGACAGCCAAAAAGTCTGCTCTTTTGCGAATGCGGCAGGGATGTTTTTTCTTCATAAAAGAACATTTCGCAATTTCACTAAATGCTTGGCTGACCAAGCATTAGAAGTTCATAACAAAAGTTTCACAACGAAGAAATGATGAGCAATCCTCAACGGTTGTGAAAATTTAAAGGGTTAAGCAGAGAGTCGCTTACGTCCACGAGCACGTCTTGCAGCAATGACTTTACGTCCTCCAGCTGTAGCCATGCGTGCACGAAACCCATGGCGGCGTTTACGGACAAGTTTAGAGGGTTGGTACGTACGTTTCATTTATTTAAATACCGCGGAGTGCGGCCCTTCTTAGTTTTCGTTTCATCAGCAGTTATGCGCGAGATAAACAATTTTATCCTATCAGACGGCTGTTAACCCATAAGAAAAAATGTAAAAAAAGTCAATCTTAGATTGTTTTTCTTACGCTTGAAAAAATATAAAGCACTTTCATAACTGTTTGTGACACTTTTTTATGATACATTTGAAAATGTCAGAAAATAGCGATTGAGTCTACAGAAAATAAATGACGAGAGCGTTAAAGACTTAAAAAAGTGTGACAGATTATTGTATGCTCAATTTAAAAAATACTTTGATATTAAGAGTTTTTCTCAGTTTTGTGTTTTACAAAACCCTTATCAGAATATTCATTAAAGTGTTGGCACACAAACGTGTTTGATAAGCTTTTATAGCAGATTTTGTGCTTGAGTTTCTTTATTTAAGGGTGGTTTCGTGTTTTTAAAAAGAGATAAAATATAAGTCATTTATACTTTATAATCCTTAAGTAAAGTAGAGATTTTAGGGTGATGAACCTGTCAGTATTTTTCGTTCTTATGCTTGTATTTGTTGGTATTTTATAGAGAGGAAAGAGCGTGGATCCTATCACAAGTGAGACTGTCCGCAACGTATTACGTAAAATCAAAGGACCAGATCTTGAAAGCGATATTGTATCGTTGGGGCTTCTTTCAGAAATATTAATTGCTGATGGCAAGGTTTTCTTTTCCATTACAGTTCCTGATGGACGTGTGCAAGAATGGGAATCATTGCGCCGTTCTGCTGAAGAGTTGGTATGTGCTTTGGAGGGCGTGGAATCTGTTGTCGTCACGCTTACAGCAGAAAAAACAACAAAGGGAGCACCTAGACGCAGAGCAAATCTCTTGCCTGTAAAAATGCCTATAGAAGGTGTGCGCCATGTCATTGCTGTTGCTTCTGGAAAAGGAGGGGTGGGAAAATCGACGATGGCGATCAATATCGCCTTAGCTTTACAAGATGCAGGTTTCAAAACAGGGGTGATGGATGCAGATATCTATGGTCCGTCTTTGCCACGTTTGACAGGACTTGTTAACCAAAAACCACAACTAATGGGCGGAAAAAAGATTCAACCTCTTGAAAAATTCGATCTTAAATTGATGTCGATGGGATTTTTGGTGGAGGAAGAAAAGCCGGTGGTATGGCGTGGTCCTATGGTGATGGCCGCTGTAACGCAATTGTTACGAGATGTTGTATGGGGGCCTTTGGACGTTTTAGTCGTGGATATGCCGCCGGGTACAGGGGATGCACAATTGACGCTTGCGCAACAAGTACGATTAACGGGGGCGTTGGTTGTTTCTACGCCTCAGGATCTTGCTTTAATTGATGCACGTAAAGCGATAGAAATGTTCATGAAAGTCAATGTTCCTATTTTAGGACTGATTGAGAATATGAGTTATTTTATCGCTCCTGATACAGGAAAACGCTACGATATTTTTGGCCATGGTGGGGCGCGGGGTGAAGCAGAACGTCGAGAGGTCCCGTTCTTAGCAGAAATACCACTTGATGCAGCCTTACGATTTTCTTCCGATGAGGGGAACCCTATTTTTGTTGCTCAGCCTGATGGCGAACATGCGCAACTGTATCGTACAATTGTTGATCAAATAAAAAATAAACTCTTTTGAACATATGTTTGTTTAAGAGAGTTTGCTAAAATACACTTATGAAAGATATAAAAATAGTTGCCCTTTTGTAAGGGAAAATGAATTTTAATCCGGAGAAAATAATTTTTTATCATCATCTTTTCATTCGGTCTTTCTACGTTCAAAAGCATCGAAAAAAAGATCTTTAAAAAAGTGGAGATGATGCATTCTCTCATGTTTTCATTGTCCGCGGTTTTTATCGGGATAAGCTTTTTATGCAACAACAAAATTCTCAAGAATATATTTATGTTTATTATGCAAGTGCTTGTTTGAAAAGAGAATATTTCTTAATGTGTTTCATTCATTTCACGAGAGTGCTTGTGAATGATAGAACGTAAAAAATTCTGTGAACTGTAGAGATCCCATAGCATTTCTCCTTAAATAAAAAGAGAGAAGTCATATCCATTATGTTCTTTGCATCCTTAAAGTTTTCCTCTATTTTTGCATAAAGTTGGCAAGTTTATTTACGTTCTTTTTAAACGATTTTATCGAAATGTTGCTTCCTTTTTTAAGAGACAAACAAACATTTTTTATTTTATGACAAGAGAACGTACAATGGGAAAAGATTTTGTCACTATTCTCATTTCAAATATTAAAGTATTAAAGGACGAATTTTCTTCTTATAAGTGATTTTGTGCTCTAAAAATATCTTGAGGATTAATTAAAAGTTTTATTTTTATTGATGTAAATTAAAGGAATAGGTAGTTAAAAAATCTGTTTTTCCTACTCTTGAAAGACCTATCGCAGACAATTTTATTAATTCATGTTCACAAAGAGCCCAATCAATAGATCCATAATTCTCATATTTGAGATGAGAAAAAGGTTGGTTAAGTCTTTTTAGAAGCATTCATTTTTTGTAAAGTCGCCTCAAGAGCCGTTGTTAGAGCACTTTTCCCCCCTTGATGAGAAAAATAATTTGACAAAAATTCATTTGTTCCCCCCTTTGTCGAAAACTCTTTTTCAAGCAGTGCAAAATTAAGAGAGCTAGAATGATCCGTTGCTATAATTTTACGCATTTCATCTGTAAGATTTCCAAACATCATGGCAAGGAACTCTGCTGATTGTTGTTTGTTTAACCCTTGTGTTATAAACCATTGATGGGCTGTTTCTATAAAATTAAAATATACGCCCATAAGAGAACCCGCTGTCATAAAAAGATTAAACTGCTCTTCTTTATCGAGCACCAATGTGCCCCCCAATGCATCAAATAAAGTGCGTAAAAAGGGATGATCGGGATAAATGGGTGTTAAATTTTTGCACTCTGCGACAAAAGGTAACGGAACAGCACGATAAACTTTATGGTTGATCCACGCTTCCACTTCTGCGGTTTTTGCCATAGCAAGAACGGAGATAACCAGCTGTTCTGGATGAAAATGAAGGGAGCGCAAAACGCCTTCTGCAATTTGATTGGGTAAACAAAGAAAAACACAATCACTCATATCAAGTAATGCTTGGTTATTTTCAGCAATCATCACCTTATCATAAGTGCGTGAAAGACGCTCTGCTGTCTGTGCATTGCGCGGTGAAACAATCATGGAGGAAACATTAAAGGCGCTTCTCATGAGGCCATCCACCATGGAAGCGCTGATTGTGCCTGTTCCCAAAAAGCCAAGTTTCATTTTTATTTCTCAATTTTATATTTTAAAAGGAATCTCAATCAACATTTCAGGTGTTTTAACTCACATAAATGCTAATTGAGGAAGCAACACAGAGCATTGCAAGAATAATCAAGCCCAAATAGATTTTTGGTTTGTCAAATAGAACGGCAAAAGCAGAAAACCAACCAACAACAGCTGCGGCTAATGCAAATAAAAAACCTGGTTTATTCATCAGTACAATATGCATTGCCATTAAACCACCAATAATCAGCGCTCCAAAAACAATGAGCAAACCTGTTGCAAACTTTTCATAATCATCCATATTTTGCTCCTTATAGCGCTTAAATTGTTATAGACTTTTTAACGCATATACACATAAAGGCGAAATGTTTTTTATTGAGCATGGTTAAAACGGGGACTCCTCTTATCGATCAGATGTAAAAAATGCGGGGATATGCTTTGGCCAACGCCAAGGTAAAATTGCAATCAAATCAAAGCGTACAGACAAAAGGGCATAATCTTTTTGCCGTGCGAGCCAAATATCAGCTGCTGCCTCAATTCGCTTTTCATTCATTCGGGAAACCGCTTCCATTGCTTCCATCAACGTTGAACGTGCTTTGACTTCAACAATTAATACTAAATTTCCACGTCGTGCAATTAAATCAATTTCCCCACACTTTGTTTTAAAACGCATTTCAGCTATGTGAAATCCTTTGAAACGCAGCCACCAAGCAGCCAATTTTTCTGCACGAACCCCTCGATAAAAAGACTTTTTTCTCTGTTTTTTTGGTATCGTCTTATGCATTATTTTACGTATTTTTTAAAGAAATTAATCGCTGGAAAAGTTCCTGCTTTTTCAAACCGGTCTTTTTTGCAACCAAAGCTGCTGTTTGAGCAGCAGAATGTGTCCGAGCGCCTTCTAATAACATTTCATCAACTTCTTGATCACTGATTACATTTAAGCAAGAAGATGATGATTCTCCAACAAGCACAACAATTTCTCCTCGAATCTGTGTCTGTTTTCTATAGTTTTCCAACAAACTTCCCAAATTAGAAACATCTACGGTTTCAAATTTTTTTGTTAATTCACGACAAATGGCGGCCGGTCGATCTGCCGAAAAAAAAGTGACCATATCCTGTAAAGTTTCAACAAGACGATGTGGTGATTCATAAAAAATCAAAGTTGCTGGAATCTCTTTTAATTGTTCTAATCGTTTTTGACGCTGCGCTTTGCGTGCACTTAAAAAACCTGCAAAGAAAAAGCTATCGGTCGGAAGCCCTGTTGGTATCAGAGCTGCTAAAAGAGCTGATGCTCCAGGGATCGGAATAATTTTATGACCCGCCTTACGGGCTTCTTCGACTAATCGAAATCCAGGGTCAGAAATAAGCGGTGTTCCCGCATCTGAAACAAGCGCTACCGTTTTGTTTTCTGCTAAAGCCGCTAAGAGCTTTGGACCTGCTTTTTGCGCATTATATTCATGATAGAGAAAAGTTTTTTTTCGAATACTGTAACGTTCCAACAAAACACGTGTTACTCGCGTATCCTCACACGCTAAAATATCAACGCCTGCCAACACTTGCAAAGCACGAAGCGTAATATCTGCAAGATTCCCGATGGGTGTTGCCACAAGATAAAGCCCTGGCTCTATGAGGGGGGCTGAATAAGCATGCGCACCTATAAAATATGCGTTCTCACACATGCCTTTTTCTCTTCATTAAATTCCCTTGCCCCCAAGATCTTATCAAAATTTTATCCATACTCATAAGCTATTTTTTCTTAATTTTTATCAGGACATTTTTATCATGACAACGGCTTATTTACTCGGGTTGATTTGCTTAAATCGTTGGTTACTTTACAATAGGATAACTTTTTATATCGTGAAAGAGCCTATGTATGAAGGTGATTGATAGATTTCTCATCTGAAAAAATATTTTTATCGATTGTGTTTTGTATATTGCAATTTTAGCAGAACAAACAATGATGAGGTCGAGGTTACATATTGGGATAGAAGGGGCCCTCGTTGCCTTGCGGACAGATCCAAGTGATGTTTTGGTTAGGATCTTTAATGTCGCACGTTTTACAATGTATGCAATTTGAAGCGTTGATCATATAAGTGAGATGATCCTTATGCTCTAGCCATTCGTAGACAGCGGCGGGGCAATAGCGTGTGGAAGGTCCTCCATAGACGGCATATTCGGAGTCCTTTTGTTTTTCCAACGAGGCTATTTTTAAATGACAAGGTTGATTTTCTTCATGGTGCGTATTGGAAAGGGCAACACTTGTAAGGCGGTCAAAAGTTATAATACCATCGGGCTTTGGGTAAGCAATGGGGTAAAATTTTTCTGCTGGTTCAAGACAGGCATAATCTTCCTTGCCATGGGAGAGTGTTTTAAATAAGGAAAATCCAAACAGTTGTTGCCACCACATATCAAAACCGGCAAGTTTAATTCCATATTTTGTCCCATATTTTGCCCATAGCGGTTTGGCATTTCGCACTTTATAAAGATCTTTGCCGATGGGTCCTTTTCGCCATTGTTCTTCGATTTCTTTGACTTCATCATGAGTACGACCTTGTGCAAGAGCGGTAGCAATTTTATCGGCGGCTAATATGCCTGATAAGATGGCATTGTGTGATCCTTTGATACGAGGAACATTGACAAAGCCAGCAGAGCAGCCAATAAGCACTCCACCAGGAAAGGTGAGCTTTGGTACAGATTGCCACCCTCCTTCACTGATAACACGGGCACCATAGGAAAGACGCTTTGCACCTTTGAAGATTTCATAAAGTTTTGGATGGGTTTTAAAACGTTGAAATTCTTCAAAAGGAGAAAGATAAGGATTTTTGTAATCTAAGTGTACAACAAAACCGACAGAAATGACATTGTTTTCTTGATGATAAAGAAAACCACCACCGCCGGTATTATTGTCTAAGGGCCAACCGGCAAAATGTTGCACTAAACCGCGTTGGTGTTTTTGTGGTTCAATTTCCCAGAGTTCTTTAAGACCTAGGCCAAATTTTTGGGGTTCACGATTTTTACTAAGGTTGAAAGTTTGTATCAGTTGTTTTGCAATTGAGCCGCGTGCTCCTTCCGCAATCAGAGTATATTTTGCCAATAATGCTATACCAGGTATATAATTTTTTCCAGGGGTTCCATCTTTGTTAAGTCCCATATCACTGGTGAGAACACCAATGATGGCTCCATTCTCATTCTGGATGGGTTCTGTTGCGGCAAAACCGGGATAAATTTCAACACCGAGCGCCGCGGCTTTTTTGCTTAGCCAGCGGCAAACGCTTCCAAGTGAAACGATATAACACCCGTCATTAGATAAGATTTTGGGGTGCAAGATATTGGGCAACCGTGTTGCTTTGTGAGGCTTTAGAAAAAAAAACTGGTCACGGGTAACAGGGGTTTTAAAGGGGTGGTCGTGGTCACTTCTCCATTCCGGTAAGAGTGTATCGATACCGATGGGGTCAACAACGGCGCCAGAGAGAATATGAGCCCCAACTTCGGTTCCTTTTTCAACAATTGTGACAGAAAGATCGGGATTAATTTGTTTTAGACGAATGGCAGCAGAAAGTCCTGCGGGTCCTGCTCCAACAATGACGATGTCAAACGCCATACTTTCACGCTGATCATGCAGAGCTGCTTTCATGGCTTATAAAGCTTTCTCCAATTCTGGAATAATTTGATGGAGATCACCGACAAGGGCGTAATCGGCAATTTGCATGATGGGTGCTTCTTCATCTTTATTAATGGCAACAATAATTTGAGAATCCATTATACCGGCTAAATGTTGGATTGCACCGGAAATGCCAACGGCGATATAGAGTTTAGGGGCAACGACTTTTCCTGTTTGTCCAATTTGCCAATCATTGGGCGCATAGCCTGCGTCAACTGCTGCGCGGCTAGCCCCTAAAGCCGCATTTAATTTGTTTGCAAGAGGAAGAAGAAGGGCCATAAATTGTTCTTGTGAACCAAGACCACGCCCGCCTGATATAATAACACGTGCAGAAGTGAGATCAGGGTGATCACTTGTGTTGGTTTCTGCTTTTACGAAAGAAGAAAGATTGGGGTTGGGCGCTGGTGTTATTGTTTTAATGGGCGCAGAATTATTTTGGGAAGGCGTTGGTGTGAAAGAAGCTGTGCGAACGGTTATAATCTTTTTGGTGTCATTGCTGCGGACAGTTTCAAGGGCATTGCCTGCATAAATGGGTCGTTTAAAGGTATCGGGAGAAAGAACGGCGGTAATATCTGAAATTTGCATAAGATCAAGAAGAGCCGCTACGCGCGGCATTACATTTTTTCCAGTGCTGCTGGATGGGGCCATGATCACATCATAATCATTTGCGAGTGAGATGATTGTATCGGCGATAGGTTCTGCGAGTTGATGGGCTAAATAGTCTGCCTCAGCAATAAGAACTTGCCGCACACCATTAAGTTTAGCACTCTTTTCTGCTATCGTTTGAATGTCTTCTCCGCAAACCAAAATATCGATATCGCTCTTGAGTGCGTGTGCTGCGGTGAGCGCTTTTGCGGTTTCTTCTGTCTGATGTTCGGCTAATAAAAGAATTGCCATAAATTTTTACCCTTTGATATGCGTATTGCTTTTACTCTAGTACTCTAGTACTCTAGAGAATATTAAATGCAGTTTTTTTGTTTTAGTGCACCGACAAGCTCTGCTACATTAGCAACTTTAATTCCAGATTGACGGGGGGTGGGCTCTTCAACACTTAAAATTGTGAGCCGTGCTTTCGTATCAATACCAAGATCAGCTAGAGCTTTTTGTTCAATAATTTTCTTTTTTGCTTTCATAATATTGGGTAGAGAAGTATAACGCGGTTCATTGAGCCGGAGATCGGCAGTCATAACCATGGGAAGGGGAAGACGAAGGGTTTGTGTTCCATTATCGACCTCACGGGTAACTGTAGCATGTCCATTTTCTATGTTAAGATGTGAGGCAAAAGTTGCCTGCCCCCAACCAAGAAGAGCGGCGAGCATTTGTCCTGTTTGATTATTATCGTCATCAATCGCTTGTTTTCCTAAAAAGACCATATCGGGTTTTTCTTCATCAACAATGGCTTTGATAACCTTAGCGATGCTTAAGGGTTCAAGTGTTTGATCCGTTGTAACAAGAAGAGCGCGATCAGCTCCCATGGCAAGCCCTGTTCGTAAAGTTTCTTGAGCGGCTTCTGGTCCAATCGAAACAAGAACAACTTCTGAAATTTTACCAGATTCTTTCTGACGAATTGCCTCTTCAACGGCTATCTCGTCAAAAGGATTCATAGACATTTTTACGTGAGACAGATCAACGCCTGTGCTATCGGGCTTGACGCGTATCTTGATGTTATAATCAACAACACGTTTGACAGCGACAATTATCTTCATGATGATCCTCTTTGTTTGTATGGTCACAAGTTTATAGCAATACGCATAAGAAACCAAATTGTTTAGAATGAAGTCTTATTTATAACTTGTGTTTTCTTTCATATAAGCTTTTTTCATGTTTACTTGTACTTTCTTGTCGTCATTTTCAATCTTCATCTCTTCGTTCATTGCCATAATTGCCTTATTTGCTTGAATAAAAAGTAAAAAAATCAATCTGTCTTATGAGAATATTCTTTATTTCGTTTCATATGCTCTGTTTATGATGGCGCAAGAGGGGCTTTATGCACTGAAAAATTAAGTAAAAAAAATAAAAATGGGGCAAATATTTTAGATGAATAGTAGGAGAATATTTCTAACAAGAAAGTTTTTGGGCGTTCTTAAAGCTCTATTTACTAAAATAGAGTACACTTTCTTATCATTTCTTACGATTCTTTTCAAAAAGGTTAATGAGGGGTAGGCGTTTGTGAATACGAAGGGTCATACGATCGACCAGGCAACCAATCAGGTTCGGGGTGATCAATTTTCTTCTTTTATTGAGCAAAAGGAGAGAATAGAGGCGCCTGTGGAAGTAACAATGTCAGACATTGCTCAAAATTTACGCACTGTTTATGCTCAAATGAAAATGAAGCATTTGCCCCATTCTTTGAATCAGCAGGGGGGGGGCGAAGAGCATTTTAAATCTTATTTAGATGATATTAGTCGGGCCATTTTGGCTGAACATTATATCCGTCGTCAAAGGGAAAAAAGGCTTTTTGAGTCTTTAGAGCAGATTAAAACACTTGTTCAAAGTTTGCAGAGTGAGAAAAAAAACTTAAAAGAAGCAGAGGCAACACGACGAGTGTCTCATTCAAAATTATCTGATTCCGTTGTGCAAAAACTTGCTCATATGGAATGTGAGGGAAATCAAGAACGCTTATTCCTTCAAAAGGTGCAAAATTTTTCAAGACAAAACAGTATAACGCCACTCCAAACAAATGTTGAAATTGCGTTGCAGCAAGAAAATAAAAGCTCTTTGCCCAGTGATACACTTTTGCCCAGTGATACACTTTTGCCCAAGGATACACTTTTGCCAAGTGATGATGCTTTGAAGTCTTCTTTTCAAAAGACTGAAGGAGCAGTGGAGTGTCCTGTGGTAGAAGAAAAGGGGATGGGGGGAACAGCTTCTCACCATTGTCCAGTATCTCATCATTGCATTGAGGATGATTTTTCTCCTGCTTTAAAGGCACAGTCTCAAAGACATGCCTCGTTTTTATCTTATTTTGTAAAAAGAAGTCTTCTTTGTTTTTTAACCGTTGCATTTATGGTCGCGATAACGTTATGTTTTTATAGCTTTTTAAAAGGAGCGCGTTTTTTTTAAGTTTTTATGATGTGGATGTTGATAGATGTGAAATGTCTTGCGCATTCGTCATTGTGCGAAAGCGGTAGCAATTAAAATCGTCCTTTAAAATACGCAACAGAGATTATTGGACAAAGAGGATAAGTTGGAGAAAGATTCTCCAATTGTTTAAAAGCCTCAAATTATCTTAAAGGTTTTGTCAGTGAGTATTTATTTACCAATTGCTGAAATGTCACTCAATATGCTGATCTTGATTGGTATGGGAGTCGTTGCTGGTTTTTTTTCTGGTCTTTTTGGCATTGGTGGTGGTTTTCTCATTACGCCTTTGTTGATTTTTTATAATATTCCTCCTGCTATTGCTGTTGGAACAGGTGCTAACCAGATGATTGCATCATCTGTAACGGGGGCAATTACACATTTTAGACGACGTACGCTTGATATCAAACTTGGTATTCTTTTGGCGATTGGAGGAGGGGTTGGTTCGTTAATCGGGATTCAGATTTTTTCTGTTTTGAAAAAGTTAGGTCAATTAGACTTAATGATTTCGCTTCTTTATGTGATTCTTCTTGGAAGTATAGGAAGCTTGATGATTGTTGAAAGCTGGTATGATATGATGCGCAAGCGTAGGTTAGGAAAAGCCAATGTCCGTCTTGCAGGTCGACATCGCCATAATTGGATTCATCACTTACCGTTAAAAATGCGTTTCCGAGCATCTATGATCTATGTCAGCATTATTCCAGTGTTAGGGATTGGTCTCATTGTGGGGTTGTTGTCTTCTATTATGGGGATTGGTGGGGGCTTCTTTATGATCCCCGCATTGATTTATCTGCTGCGTGTTCCAACCAGTGTCGTGATAGGGACTTCACTTTTTCAGATTACATTTGTATCTTCTTTCACGACAGTTTTGCAAAGTATGACCCATCAGTCCGTTGATATTGTCTTGGCTTTTTTGTTAATGCTCGGAGGAAGTATTGGCGCACAATATGGAACACGAGCTGGACGGAAGTTAAAGGCTGAGCAATTGCGTATGGCACTTGCATGTTTGGTGTTGATTGTGTGTATGCGCCTTGCTTTTCAATTATTTGTACGCCCTGATAATCTTTTCTCTTTGGATATTCTTATGAGATAAAAATGGGTAGATTATTTTCTTTATGCATCATAGCAGGTTGCTTTTATTTTGTTTCTTTTTCTACATGGTCACATGTTGGGACAACAGCAACATTTATTGATCAAGTTGATCACGAAACTGTCCAAATTATTGTCACAACGAATACGATTACCGTGGATGCAAATTTTGCTGGTCGTGATCTTTATATTGCTGGTGTCTTGGAAAATATTGATCCATTATATTCTCGACAGAACCGTTATGATGTTGTTGTCAGCTTGGAAGGACAAAGCCGGCCAATGGTCATGCGGGAAAAAAAACGTAATGCCGGTGTATGGGTTAATACAGATTCCCTTATTTTTAAAAATGTTCCTCTTTTTTACTCTATGGTTACAACGCGTGAAATCGATGATATTACCCGCATTGAAGATTATAAACATTTGGGGTTAGGGGTACTCTATTTACCATTACAGACAGATGAAAAAGATCAGAAAAAAGTACAAATTTTTCGTGATGAACTTATAAAACTGCAAAAAGCTAAAAGTCTTTATTATGAAGAAGTAGGCGGTGTTCGTTTTGGTTCTGATAAACTTTTCACAGCACATTTTCGTTTACCTGCCAATATTCCTGTTGGGCATTATAAGGCTCGTGCTTATCTTTTTCGTGATGGGCAGTTTATTGATAGTGCAACAACGACTCTTGAAATTGTTAAAGCACATATCGCTTATACAATTTTCTATGCGGCGCACAAGTATCGTTTCCTCTATGGTATTTTTGCGGTGATTATTGCTGTGACCACAGGATTTTTATGTCGTTTGATTTTTCGAAAAGATTAGCGAAAAAAAATGTTATAAGGCGTTTATTTTTTATGAAAAATGCGTAAGACAAGAAAAATAGGCACAACAATAATAGCGCCCGTCATGGTTATGTGTAAGAAGTTTTTAAGCGTTATAAATCCTGTTCCCCATAAAGAGTGAAAAAAATCTATTATTTTGTGTATGAGGTTGTGAGGTGTCCATCCAAAAAATTTCATTACAATACCAATGAAGAATGAAAGGATAAGTAATTTTAGACTGATACTGCTGAATATTTCTTTAAGAAATACATAAAAAGAATTTGTCAATTTTTTCTTTCGGCTCATTTAAATATACTTTCGAATCTCTAGTGTTTTTGTTATATTATTATCATAAAGGAAAAATATTTTCTTATTTTTTTATCACCTTTGTACTGGTGTAATATCGGTGCCGGTCGTTAAAATATACGCGTATTTTTATTATTTCTTGCGTTGTTTTCAGGGGACTTCTTTTATTAAATAAAAAATCCTTTTTTCTAAGGATTTGTAAGGGAATTTTTATAACGTTTTAATGTTTCGCATCAGAGTGAAAGTTCTCATCCGTTAAAGATTTTGTAACGGACTTATTATTATTTCGTGTATAGAAATAATATTTCCAAGCAATTTACTTAAAAAAGACTATCTATTCTGATAATGCTGTGCTTATATAGGAATTATATTTAGATATTTCAACCTTAGTGAATTGAAAAGATATTTTTTGCTGAAAAATACAGGCAATGAATTGAGTGTTATTAAAGGAGCAAAGGTATTAAAATAGGCTGTTGAAAAAATTTTTGTTCTGTACGGATGTGTGCGAAATATCAGGAGTTTATGGTGCTTATGCTCTTTTTGTTTTGAAATAAGATATTAAGATATAATGAGGAGCTTGTTATTGAGTGGGGAATTATGGAAAAATTCATTTTGCAAAAGGCGGAGAGGTGCTTGATATTGAAAAATGAGTGAATTTTTCTGTTTTGTTGAAAGATCAAATTATTGTTAAGGCTTTTTATTATTAAGGTGCTTGCGCTAACAGGGGAGTGCTTTGATGGCGGAAAAAACGCTAGAAGAAAAAAGGAGAGACAAGCTTGCTCGACAAAAGAGAAAGAATTTCTGTCTTAATAGTCTTCAAGGGTAGACGCTGTGATATCATCAGTAGATTTTGATATCGGTTATACCATTTATTTATATTAAATTGTTTTTTGATGCATATTGAGGGTTAGCTTTATAAGTGTGGCAGGAGGAGTGGTTGGTAAGGAGTGTTGTTTGAAAGTTGTAAACCTTTGTCTTTCAGAGCCTATGGTTCGTCTAAACTTGTTATTTTGCACGTTCTTATTGCGTGGGGAATTTATACAATAAACGTTAAAAGGAAAAGTCTATGAACTTGAAAAGAAAAATATTGAAAAGTAGCGGCTCTCTTGTTTCTATTCTTATGGCATTGGGAATGGTTGTACAACAGGCTTCAGCAAAAACACCGGCTAATACTCTTGTGATGGCTTGGAATATTGACGCAATCAGTACATTTGATCCTGCGCAACTTACCGATGTTTATGGAAGTGAAATTGTTCGCAATGTTTGTGATAACTTGGTGAGTGGTGCTACAGACAATCCTGCTAAAATGGTTCCGGCATTAGCAACACATTGGGATGTTGCAGGGGATGATCACAGTACGGTCATTACCTTTCATTTGCGCGATGGTTTGAAATTTAATGATGGGAGATCAGCCAACGCCAATGACCTTGTTTGGGGGATGAAGCGGGTTGTCAAATTGAAGATGGGTAATGCGGCAATTTTTAATGAATATGGAATTACAGAGCAAAATGTTGATGATGCTTTGCAAGCCGTTGATGAAAAAACAGTAGTGATGAAATTTGATAAGCCTTATCCAGCAGAGCTTATTCTTAATAATATTGTTGCAAGTCCTGCGACAGCTTTGCTTGATCGTAAGACAATTATGAAGCATGAAAAAGATGGTGATCTGGGAAATCAGTATTTGAAAACGCATGCTGCTTGTGTTGGTCCTTATCAGTTAAAAAGTTGGCGTCCTGGAGAAGCTCTTTTGTTGCGTGCAAGCTCTCATTATTGGGGAGAAGCACCGAAACTGAAGCAGATTCTCATTCGCCATGTTGCAGAGCCTGGAACACAACGTTTGTTGTTACAAAAGCACGATATTGATGTTGCTCGTAATTTGACTCCTGAAGATCTCTCAGATCTACAAAAAACAACAGATGTTAAAGTTGAAGAAGTATTAGAGCCATCTATGATGTACTGGGGATTCAACATGACAAATCCCATTTTTGCTAAGGAAAAAGTACGCTTGGCGATGCGCTATCTCATAGACTATGAAGGTCTTGGCAAGAAGCTTCTCAAAGGTGTTGGTATTCCACGGGCAAGTTTTATTCCTGTTGGTAATCTTGGTGCTTTAGATGAAAAAGAAGGGCAGCCCTTTAAGTTTGATGTTCAAAAAGCCAAGCAGCTTTTAGCAGAGGCTGGTTATCCGAATGGATTTGAGGCAAATTTTCTTGTTTCAAATGCCCCTTATACTTTATTACTGGCCCAATCTCTGCAAGATAGTGCTGCACAGGCGGGGGTGCGTCTTAAAATTGAGCGTTTGGCAGGGACACAATTGTTTTCCAAACTTTATGCACGGGCTTTTGATACGATTTTTGTCGGATGGAATAATGATTCTGCGGATCCTCATACCATGGCTTCACGTCTTGTTTATAATCCGGATAATCGGTTTGAGGCAAAAAATACAGCCTATCCTAGTTGGCAGCATGGGTATTTTGATGCCAAGATGAATCAAAAGGTTGAAGAGGCGTTGTTTCAAAAAGATTCACAAAAACGGGCAAAAATCTATGCTGATTTACAACGTGAACTGATGCAAAAAGGGCCTTATGCGTTTATCTATCAGAAATATACTGTTATCGCGATGACACCTGATGTCAAAAAATGGGTTTGGAATAGCGCGCCACAAATTTTTTATAGTAAAATTGAAAAATAAGTGTGTCTTCAATGCTGTCAAATAGATAAAGAGCATAGCCATAATATATTCGGCGTTTTGCATAAGTTTTCGAGCTTTACAATGCGTCGAATTTAGGGGTGAGGGGTGTGTGTGTTGTTGAGTGTCTTTTCAAAACATTCTGTTAAGAAAGGTTTTTCATTCTCATTAAAGGTGCTTTTGTGTGGATATTAAGATTGAATATCTCAGTTTCTCTGAATTGAAAATTGGTCAATTTATTTGCTAAAAAACAAATGTCACTGAATTTACTAATGCTAAAGCTGAAAAGGCTTTGCAATGTTGAAGGAAAGTTTTGTTATGGGTGGGAACACGAGGGATATCAGTTTTTTATAGTATCCGTATTTTCTTTTGCTTTGAAGGATAAGGAAATGCTAATTGGAGGGTGTTATTTTACGGGGAGTGATGAAAAAATTCAAATTTTTCTTTTGAAGAAGGAATAAAAGTCGTTGCATTTGGCAAATTGACGAATTTTCCTGTTTTACCAAAGTTTCAAATTCTTATGAAGGCTCTTTGTTATTAAGGTACTTGAACCAAGAGGGGTAGTGCTTTGATGACATTAAAAATATTAGAAGAAACAAGAGACAAGTTTGCTCAGCAAGAGAGAAAAGGAAACTTAGTCTTATAGTCTTCAATAGTAGGCATTATGATATCGTGAATAAGCACTGTTGTTGGTGAGCGTTCATTATCTATCAGCGTGTTTTCCTTTGTATGTTTTGGTTTGGCTTATAAGTGTGGGCAGGAGGAGTGATTGGCAAAAGGTGCTTGTTTTTGAAGATTTTAAAGCTTGGTCTTTAGAAGCCTATAGTTCGTTTAAACTTAATTATTAAGCACGTTTTGCTGCATGGGGAATTTATACAATAGACGTTAAAAGGAAAAATCTATGAACTTGAAGAAAAAGATATTGAAAATTATCAGTTCTTTTGTTTCTGCTTTTATGGTACTGGGGATATTTGTGCAACAAGTTTCAGCAAAAACACCGGCTGATACCCTTGTGATGGCTTGGGATCTCGATGCGATCAGTACATTTGATCCTGCACAGCTCAATGATCGATATGGCGCTGAAGTTGTTATCAATGTTTGTGATAATTTGGTTGATTCTGCTAAAAATGATGGAACTCACATCGTTCCTTCTTTGGCAAAGAGTTGGGATGTTTTAAGCGATGACCAACGCACAGAGATTACTTTTCATTTGCGCGATGATTTGAAGTTTAATGATGGTCGGCCTGCTGGTGCTCATGATCTTGTTTGGGGGATGAGGCGGGTTGTTAAATTGAAGCTGTCTAATGCGGCAACTTTTAATGAATATGGTATCACAGAACAAAATGTTGATGAGGCTTTTCAAGCACCCGATGAGAAAACAGTGGTGATGAAATTTGATAAACCTTATCCAGCAGAGCTTATTCTGAGCAATATTTCCACTAATCGCACTGTTGCTTTGCTTGATCGTGAGACACTTATGAAACACGAACAAGATGGTGATATGGGAAATCGCTATTTGGCAAGTCACGCTGCTTGTGTTGGGCCTTATCAGTTAGAAAGTTGGCGCCCTGGAGAAGGAATTTTGTTGCGTGCAAGTTCCAATTATTGGGGAGAGGCACCCAAATTGAAGAAGATCTTAATTCGTCATATTGCTGAGCCTGGAACACAACGTTTATTATTGGAAAAACACGATATTGATGTGGCACGTAATTTAACGCCAGAGAATCTAAAAGATCTTCAAGCAACAACAGATATTAAGGTTGAAAAAATATTGGCGCCATCCATGATTATATGGGGATTCAATACGACAAATCCTATTTTTGCCAATGAAAAGGTGCGTTTGGCAATGCGTTATCTTATTGATTATGACACTTTGGGAAAGACTCTTCTTAAAGATGTTGGCATTCCACGGGCAAGCTTTATTCCTCTTGGTAACTTTGGGGCTTTGGATGAAAAAGAAGGGCAACCCTTTAAACTTGATCTTCAAAAAGCAAAGCAGCTTTTAACGGAAGCAGGTTATCCAGATGGTTTTGAAGCCAATATTTTTGCAGGGAAATCTCCTTATCCTTTTGCTTTACCTATTGCTCAGTCTATACAGGATAATGCAAAAAAGGTGGGAGTGCGCTTTAAGATTGAACATTTTATCGGTACACAGTTGTTTTCAAAACTTTATGCACGTAGCTTTGATACAATTTTTATAGGATGGAATAATTCTTCTGCGGATCCGCATACGATGGCTTCACGTCTTATTTTAAATCCGGATAATCGGTTTGAGGCTAAAAAAACAGGTTATCCTAGTTGGTGCCATGGCTATTTGGATGAAGATATGAATAAGAAGGTGAGAGAAGCGTTATTTGAAAAAGATCCACAGAAACGC
Organism: Bartonella sp. AU15XJBT; assembly: GCF_028618615.1. Taxonomy (NCBI): domain Bacteria; kingdom Pseudomonadati; phylum Pseudomonadota; class Alphaproteobacteria; order Hyphomicrobiales; family Bartonellaceae; genus Bartonella; species Bartonella sp. AU15XJBT. The sequence goes on along the minus strand of NZ_JAQITG010000011.1, from coordinate 8,193 downwards.
GCGCAACTGTATGCTGATTTACAGCATGATTTTATGCAAAAAGGACCTTATGCTTTTATCTATCAGGTCTATAATATTGTCGCGATGACACCTGATGTCAAAAAATGGGTTTGGAATGGTGCACCACGTATTTTTTATGCTGCCATTGAAAAATAAGTGTGTCTTCAATGCTGTTAAATAAATAAAGAGTATCATCATGATATCTTCGACGTTTTGCATAGTTTTTTTTAGAGCTTTGCAAGACGTCGAAGATTGTGGATAGTAAGCTCGGGATATATTTCTGAATGTCTTTTCAAGATTCCTATTTCAAAAAGGATCTTTCATTCTCATTAAAGATGTGTTTGCTGAATGTTTTAGACTGAATATTTCAACTTCCGTGAATTGAAAAGTGGTCAATTTATTTGCTGAAAAAAATCGTATAACAAATGTCGTGCCATTTAGCCTTGTTAAAGGAGCAAAGACTTTGCAATGTGCAAGAAAAGTTTTGTTTTAGGGGAATGAGGAATATCAGGTTTTTATGGTGCCTATGTTTCCTTTTTCTTTGAAAGATGATACGACGCAATTGGAGGGTGTTATTGTTATAGGGAGTGATGCAAAAATTTAAATTATCCTCTTGGATAAGGGGTGAAAATGATCAATTTCGGCAAATTACAATTTCTCTAGGATCATCAAAATATCAAATTTTTATTGAGGTTCTTGAAGCAACCGGAGTTGGTGTTTTAGCGATGCTTTTTAGAAAATCGAAAAAAGAAATTTGAAGAAGAAGGTCTGTTTGATGAAGCAAAAGGAAGTTTTGCCTGATATTGTTCCGAATTGTAAGCGCTGTGATATCGCCAACAGGTACTGTTATACTTGATATCTTCGTTTTATATTCAGATCGTTTTCTGTTGCATATTTTGGTTTCGCTTATACCTGCTTAGAGAGACCGAGTTGTTTGTAAGTAGCTGTGGCTGTTGAGGTTTTTTTTATTTTATTTCGAGGAGGTATATTTTCTAAGTCTGATCTTATTATTTTTTGCACGTTATTATTGCATGGGAACTTATACAATAAATTTTAAAAGGAAAAGTCTATGAACTTGAAAGGAAAAATATTGAAAAGTAGCAGCTCTCTTGTTTTTGCTGTTATTGCACTGGGGATGTTTGTGCAACAAGTTTCAGCGAAAACACCTGCCGATACGCTTGTGATGGCTTGGAATCTTGATTCAATAAGTACATTTGATCCTGCGCAAATCAATGATCGTTATGGTAATGAAGTTCTTGTCAATGTTTGTGATAATTTAGTCGAGCCAGCTAAAGATAATGCTGCTAAACTTGTTCCCTCTTTAGCAAAGAGTTGGGATGTTTTAAGTGATGATCAGCATACGGTGATTACTTTTCATTTGCGCGATGGCTTGAAGTTCAACGATGGTCGTCCTGCGAATGCCAATGATCTTATTTGGAGCATGAAGCGGATTGTTAAATTAAAGATGGCTGCTGCTGCAACATTTAATGAATATGGAATTACAGAGCACAATATTGATGAGGCTTTTCAGTCCCCGGATGAGAAAACAGTGGTGATGAAATTTGATAAACCTTATCCAGCAGAGCTTATTCTGAGCCATTTTGCCACTACTCGTACTCTTGCTTTGCTTGATCGTGAGACACTCATGCAACAGGAAAAAAATGGTGATATGGGAAACCGGTATTTGGCGAGCCATTCTGCTTGTGTTGGTCCTTATCAGATAAGTAGCTGGCGTCCTGGAGAAGGGATTTTGTTGCATGCAAGCTCCAATTATTGGGGGGAGGCGCCTAAATTGAAGAAGATTCTCATTCGCCATGTTGCGGAGCCTGGAACACAACGTTTATTGTTACAAAAACACGATATCGATGTTGCACGTAATTTGATGCCAGAGGATTTGGCTGATCTCCAAGCAACAGCGGATATTAAAGTTGAAAGAGTGTTAGAGCCATCCGTAATCATATGGGGGTTCAATGTGACAAATTCAATTTTTGCCAATGAAAAAGTGCGTTTAGCGATGCGCTATCTTATCGACTATGAAGGACTCGGTAAGACTCTTCTTAAAGATGTTGGTGTTCCACGGGCAAGCTTTATTCCTATTGGTAATCTTGGAGCGTTGGATGAAAAAGAAGGACAACCTTTTAAACTTGATCTTCAAAAAGCAAAACAGCTTTTAACGGAAGCCGGTTATCCGGACGGTTTTGAGGCTAGGATTTTTGCAGGAGCATCTCCTTATCCTTTTGCTTTGCCTATCGCTCAGTCTCTCCAAGATAATGCAAAAAAGATTGGGGTGCGTTTTAAAATTGAACGTTTTGTAGGTACGCAGTTGTTTTCAAAACTGTCTGCACGCGCCTTTGATACGATTTTTTTCGGATGGAATAATGACTCTGCTGATCCCCATACAATGGCTTCACGCCTTATTTACAATCCTGATAATCGGTTTGAGAAAAAAAATACAGGCTATGCGAGTTGGTGTCATGGGTATTTTGATGAAACTATGAATCAAAAGGTTCAGGATGCGTTGTTTGAAAAAGATCCCAAAAAACGTGCGCAAATGTATGCTGATTTACAGCGTGAATTTATGCAAAAAGGACCTTATGCTTTTATTTATCAGACGTATCACACTATAGCGATGACATCTGATGTCAAAAAATGGGTTTGGAATAGTGCTCCACGTATTTTTTATGCTGCAATTGAAAAATAAGAGGGTATCAAGTTTATAAAATATAAAAAAACATGATCATGATATATTTGATGTATTGCAAAGTTTTTCAACGCTTTGCAATACGTTGAATTCTATCGGTCATGGATTGCTATGTTGTGTAGAGAATTTTATTTTAGGAATTCTCATGAAAGATGTGTTTGTGTGGATGTTAAGATTGAATATTTTAACTTCTCTTGATACAATTTTGTGGGTGGAATAATGACTCTGTAGATCCCTATACAAACAGCTTCAAGTTTTTTAATCTTGATGATCGGTTTGAAATTAAAAATATAAGCTGTTCTCGTTGGTGTTATGGGACTTTTGATGAAGTATAAATCAAAAGTTTAAAGATTGCGTTGTTCCAAAAAGATTCACAGAAACGGGCATAAAGAATTGAAAAATGGAAAGTTTGTTTGGTGAAAAAGCAAGTGCAACGAATGTAGCAGAATTTACTGTTTCCGAAATAGCAGGAGCTTTAAAGCGTGTTGTTGAGGAAAAGTTTGGTTATGTACGGGTGCGTGGGGAGATCTCAGGTTACCGTGGTGCTCATGCTTCGGGACATGCTTATTTTGCTTTAAAAGATGATAAGGCACGGTTGGAAGCTGTTATTTGGCGTGGCGTGATGGAAAAGCTCAAATTTCCTCCTGAAGAAGGGATGGAAGTGGTCGCTGTTGGTAAACTTACGACTTATCCAGGGTCATCGAAATATCAAATTGTCATTGAGGCTCTTGAGCCAACGGGGGTTGGTGCTTTGATGACACTTCTTGAAAATCGTAAGAGAAAGTTTGCAGAAGAAGGCTTATTTGATGAAGCAAAGAAAAAACCTTTGCCTTATATGCCTCGAATTATAGGTGTTGTAACATCCCCAACGGGGGCTGTTATTCGCGATATTATTCATCGTATATCTGATCGTTTTCCGTTGCATGTTTTGGTTTGGCCTGTCCGTGTTCAGGGAGAAACAAGCGGGAGCGAAGTGGCTGCTGCTGTTGAAGGCTTTAATGCTCTTGCTCCAGGAGGGCTCATTCCAAAGCCTGATCTCCTTATTGTTGCACGGGGAGGGGGAAGTTTAGAAGATTTGTGGGGGTTTAATGACGAAGCTGTTGTTCGTGCTGTTTATGCTTCTGAGTTGCCTGTTATTTCTGCTGTCGGGCATGAAACAGACTGGACTTTGATTGATTATGTCGCTGATTGGCGTGCTCCAACCCCTACAGGAGCCGCAGAAAAGGCTGTTCCCGTCAAGCTTGATCTTGAAGTATGTGTCGCGTCACTTGGGGCACGTTTGCGTAAAGGGCTTGCGCGTTCTTTTGATTTTCATCAACAAAAGTTGCGTGCAGCCAGACGCGGTCTTCCCACTGTCGACCAACTTTTCGCTCTACCAAGGCGTGGCTTTGATGAAATTTCCAGTCGATTACAGCGCGCTCTTTGTGTGAGTTATGATAAAAAACGTTTTTCTTTTCATGCTCTTCATCTGCGTCTTTCGCCCCGTTTGTTAAAGAGTGAAAAAGCACAACGCCATACAAAGGAATATACGGCACGCCTTCATCGTGCTTTTATGCGCAGTGTAGAAAAACAGCGCGCGGCATTAGAGTTGGCATGTAGGCTTTTAAAAAGCACTTCTTATCAGAATATTTTAGAGCGCGGTTTTGTTTTGGTTTTGGGGCAAGATCATAAACCTATTAAACGGTTGGCGCAGTTTCCTGAAAGTGGACAAATAAATTTACGCTTTTTTGATGGCGATATCCGTGTTACAACACAAGAACCTATTTCTGCGACACGTTCAAAACCCAAGAAGATAAAGTCGCCAAGCGATGATCAAGGAACTCTCTTTTAATACGGTGAAGATTATGCTTGCTGAGGGTCTTCTTAAGGGGAGGGATGGAAAAGTTCGTTGCGCATGGGCAGGAACCGATCCACTTTATTGTGCTTATCATGATAACGAATGGGGAAAACCTGTTTTTGAGGATATCCCTTTGTTTGAAAAAATTTGTCTTGAAGGTTTCCAAGCGGGGCTTTCTTGGTTTACAATTTTAAAAAAACGTTCTTCTTTTCGCGTTGCATTTGATGATTTTGACTTTGAAAAGATTGCTCATTATGATGAGCTGAAGGTGCAAATGTTGATGCAGAACAAAAATATAGTTCGCCATCAAGCGAAAATTCGATCAGTGCTTAATAATGCACTAAGAGCACAGAGAATTATAACAGAGTGGGGGAGCTTGTCCCACTATTTTTGGTCTTTTCAGCCACCACAGTCGGAGCGTTATGAAAAGATAGATTTTCAAACATTATTGGCAAATCCTATAACTCCAGCTTCTCTTCGTCTTTCTCAAGATTTAAAGAAGCGCGGCTGGACGTTTGTTGGTCCCACAATTTGTTATGCTTTTATGCAGTCCGTAGGGATTGTCAATGATCATCTTGAAGGCTGTTTTTGTCGATAAATTGGTAAAATTTCTGTCATAAGGGCAATGATTAATAGGAGCATCATAATAAATGTGCAGGTTATACAACTCTGTTGTATAAAATAATTGAAACATACAAATGATACAATAGTGATGATTTTTTATTGTTGTTGGCCATTAAAATAACAAAAATATACTTTTGAGAATAAAAAAAATGCAAAAAAGAGTAATTCCTTACTATCATGTATCTGGCGTTAGATAATGGTGATATCTTGTGTGTAAAACAGAATGAGGTTGGCAATTCACGCGCTTTCTTTAAAAAAACATTTCTTAATGCTCTTAAGCTTATTTTGTATTGATGTTCGTGAATGGTATATAAAAAGCAAGTAAAATAAAATAGTTATGTCTAATATGAGGGAATAGGTGAATCTTGATTCTATTGAGTTTTTTTGCCTCTATCCCTCATCTTTTTGAAGCTTTTTTATGGCTTCAAGAGCAAGTTTTTTACGGTCTGCGCTCTTTGTGTAAAGAGATGCCATAGCATCATTTGTCCAGCCAAAAATTGCTTTGAGTTGTGATACTGTTGCACCAGAGTTAGCTGCGCGTGTTGCTGCTAATTTTCTTAATCCATGCGCCGATTTTTTAATTCCAGCCGCATTACAAGCGTCTCTAAATGTATCGCCAAAGCTTTCTTTAGAGAGTTTTTGATTAGTTTTACCACAAATAAATGTTTCATCACCAATAGGACCAGCTTCAAGCGTTTTGGCTAATTCTGGTAAAATAGGAAGAAAAACATCTGTTTTAAATTGGCTCTTTTCTGTTTTGAGATGGATGATATTATCTTTGACATCTTTCCAGCCAATGCGAACCGCATCACCACGACGCAAGCCCGTATATAAAAGAACATCAATCCAGACACGTTCATGGGTACCATGATGCCATTTGTGATAATATTTCTCAACATCTTCTTCTGTCCAAACAGGAAAGCCGCTTTTATTTTTAAGAGGAGGTTTTTTGACGCCTAAAGTTGGATTGTTTTCCAAAAGACCTTGATCAATTGCCCAATTAAAAAGACCATTAAGGGCTTTCAGAAAGTTTCTAGCCATTGCTGGTGTTTCTTTGCGTCGTTCAACGCCGGCTATGATATGTTTCTTTTCAATTGCTTGGTATGGAATGTTTCCTATAGTATCACATACCTTCATAAGGATGAGTTCTTTTTGTTTTTTTGTAGCTTTAGTGTAGCTATGCCAATTAGAGCTATTAAAGTATTGTTTAAGCAGCCATGCAAATGACCCTTCAACAAGTTTACCGGTTTTGGATTTAGGAAGTATCAGTCCTTGTAACTCGGCAAGTGCGCTTTTGTAGTTATCAACAAACTCTTGCGTTCCATAGGTACCGCGGATTCTAATGCGTTTGCCATGACCAATACGTACATACCATACAATTTTGCCATGTTGAGTAATTTGTTTGACAAGATGAGGAGGGCGTGGTTTAGGCATAATCAATTTTACATCTTAGAGAGCGCGATTTCGTAATATTCATTCTTTGACAAATCTAAAAGTTTGTCTGGGTGGTTAACTGAATTTGGTATTGGGATATCGGATTTAAGATAGATAAGCAGTTCACCGGTAGGCTTGATTTCTACGAGTTCACAACCTTGTTTTTTAGCTTCTCTTAAAGCGCGTGCAATGGCTGGTTGCGTTATAGCAGCTGGACGAGGCGCCATATCTTTTCTCCTTACATTGAGATGCAATTCACGTGTGGCGTGAATCACGCATTACTTGAAAGTTGTTAGCAAATGGGTGGGGGTGCTTGTAGATATGCGGGGAACAAAACACCCCCATAGGTTTAAGCAGCTTTTGTTGAGAGTTGTTTTATCTCTCGTTCTATCTCTGCTAAAAAGGCTTCAACCGCTTGATTGATCTGTTCAATTTGTTGATCATCACGGAGAACACGCTTGACTTTCATGCGCAAGTGAAAGGATTCTCCTGCAAAACGTGGGTCATAACTTACGAAATCACACCACTTTCGTTCTGTACAAGCCATTTGGAATTGCATTTGTGCGTGATATTCTGGTTTGATTTCGTCACTTATACAAAAACGCATATGTGTTATTGATCTCGGACATTTGACTTCGATTAAACCGTCTTCTCCAATGAACCCATCAGGGCTTGCCCCCGCCATTTTTATTGTGGGGTGTTGGATAAAGCCGCATTGAGTAACGTCAGTATCATAAATGAATGCATATTCTCTCAAGGCATCTTCTTCATTTTCAATACCCCATCTCATGTCTTCGGTTTCATAATAGGGGCTTGTTTGACCCGTTAAACGCTCTGTAATGAGTTTGATTTTGTAGTCTTCATATTTGCTTGTAGGGATTCCCTTTGCTGTTTTACTGATAACGTTATAAACGTTTGATGCCGTGACTTTACCTAAACGGGCTTGAAACCATTCTGCTGTTCTTTGTTCCATTTCACACCGCCCTTTGTTGTTCATGAGACGTTGGAGCATATTCGATATCTTGGACGTGAATATATTCGGCATCTTGTATAGGAACGTATGTTTTCTCTTGTGGTGGGAGATATTCTAGTGCGCTTTCTCTTTGAATTCTTGGCTTGCTTTCTAATATTTTCAAAACGTCGTCTGCTGTTTCACAAGACATATCTGTTAGCTTTTCTACTTTTGCATAAGAGAGAAGCTTATTTTTATCCGTTTCTGTTTGTTCGATTAATTCTTCGATTTTTATAAGCATATCTTGAGAAACCAATTGTTTTGGAATGCTATGGTTTGCTTCATTGATACGTTTTGCTTCATCTTCTTCATAAATACCGGAAAGCCCGAAAGCGTAGCGAGCACATTGTATAGTAGCTTTATGGCGCAACATACGTGCTGGATATTTTTGCCATGCTTCACTTTTGTCTTGTTCGCATTCTTTGCGATATTCGGTGACTTCGATAGGATCTTTAATCCCTTTGAGACGAATAGCACATTTGATAGCAATCAAATTACCGTCTTTATCGAGTTGATCTTGAAAAGTCATGCCATCGAATTGAGAATTAGATTTGATGATTTTAATCCACCCATCAATAGAGACAA
>NZ_JAQITG010000109.1:0-819 GCF_028618615.1 Bartonella sp. AU15XJBT | reverse complement strand
ACCCAGACAATCTCTAATTCGCTATAAGGGGAAAGCTGTTCAATATAGGTTTTTATTTTAGTAGACCCGCCGACATTTTCACGAATAACAGCAATGCCATGGATATGAGCATTTTCATAAACATGCACGTCATTTGCTATACGAGCGTATTCATAAACCCTAGCATTGTCATAAATATAGGCATTATCATAAATAATAGCATTGCCATAGACATGAGCATTACCATAGACATGGGAATTATTAGAAACAGCAGCCTTGCCATACACATGGGCATTCCCATAGATATAACCAGCCACGATAGCATTGTTATAAACCCTTGCGTTTTCATAAACATGACCATTTTTAAATACAATGGCATCATCATAGACCCAGCAATTGCCATCATGACTTAAGTTTTTTTCCTTTTCAATAAAGCCCCCCAAGGCACCAGCTTTAACATCAGAAAAGTCTTTTAATGCTTGGATACGATAAAGAGTATGATTACCCAATACACGCGTTTCATTTGTGAGTGTAAACTTTTTTTGCATAACACAATTCCTTTATAAAAAGATTAAATTTTAGAATGAGATGGTTAAAGGGGGCGCCCCCGCCGCGCCCGAGCGTTATTTAAGCAGCTTTATTTTCACTAATCTTTACAACGGTATCATTTTCATAAATTTCACAATCTTCAGGAATCCCATATGCATAGTAAAAGTTTTGTTTGACATATGAATAACCATCTCTTTTTAACCTTGCATTGCCATGCACCAAACCTCTAATGGTGTGATAACCAGTCACTTTAGCATTGCCATAAACAGAACCGTAGACTTGAGTATACCC
>NZ_JAQITG010000108.1:0-981 GCF_028618615.1 Bartonella sp. AU15XJBT | reverse complement strand
ATCGGTTGCAATAAACGTCCCTTGATTGGTAAATGCACCAAGATGAGCATCGACACTCTCACCGCGCATTGTGCCGTTATTTGCGACCCCTTCACGCACTTGAAGGGTTAACGCTCCCTCTTGGGCTTCCACAGTCCCTGCTTGGGTTAAAGCATCAGCACTTAAAACCACATCATAACTTAAAATCGTGCTCTCTTGAGAAGTTGTGAGCATGCCCCCCGCTGTCAAGGCAACCTGCTGCATACTGACAATATCACCCGTGTGATTGAGAGCTCCATGGGCATCCAGCGTTATCTTCCCATTAGACCAGACAGTGCCTTCTTGGATCAGGGCACCGTGATGCGCATAAAGGTCAACTTTTTGCTCTGCAACTAAATGAGCGCCTGATGTAAGCTCTGCTGCTTGCATTAAAAGAGAACCGCCGGCGCTATAATGTCCAGCGCCTACAGTGAGCGCATCATCGGCGCTCAGTACAATATTCCCCTTGGCACCAATATGGTTGTTTAAAGCGCTGATTTGATTGGTTTCAATGGTCAGATCGCCAAGGGAAGAAACCCCTGTTTGATCATTGTCTTGCATGCGGCTTAGATCAATGGTTGCTGCTTGGATCTCTAAAAGATCACCGGCGGCTATCCGCCCATTTCCCGCCTCAAGCTTTGCTGCCTGTAAATGCAAAGAACCCGTCGCTGACTGTTGACCATCACTTCCAATACCGCTTGCTAAAAGAGCATGAGACTGGAGTTTGATCACATCGGCGCGCACATCAACAGTACCGCTTGCCGCAACGCGGGCATGTTCAGCCAGTTCAACATGCTTCAAAGCCTTCAGTTCAACCGCTTCTTCTGAAAAAAGCAGATCTTTCACATGCACACTGTCGTGGTGAGAGTGAGCCTTCACCGCACCTTTGGCACGTGCTTTGGCAATCACCAGCTTACCATCACTGGTCAATCTCATGGCGCCTGCATTGGCAACCATGTCTCC
>NZ_JAQITG010000107.1:0-1046 GCF_028618615.1 Bartonella sp. AU15XJBT | reverse complement strand
TTCACGCAACTTTTCAATAAAATTGATCAGATAACACAAACATATGTCACGGATATTTCCTCAAAAGCAATTGTTACAATCACACCCTTTGTATCAATCGGCCTCACAATCGCTTTCATCATCTATGGATGGCTCATCATCCGTGGCGCTATAGATATGCCTCTCTCCGGGTTCGTAAATCGCTTCCTGCGAATAAGTCTTATTACTTCAATAGCCCTTACCGCAGGACTTTATCAGAGTCAAATTGCAAATTTGATAACTCAAATGCCCTATGATTTATCAAAAGCGCTCATAACAAATCCGCTCGATGATAGACAATTAATGGGCTTACTTGACAATACAGCAAGCAAAGGATTTCAATATGCAGGTCATCTTTTCGAACAAACCATCTTCTTCGAGGCAAATGGACTGCTTTACAGTCTCTTAGGCATCCTCATCTTGCTGACAACAAGCCTCGTCGTAGCAATCGGAGGGGGGCTCGTTCTATTAACAAAAATCGCCCTCGTACTTCTCGTGGGACTTGGTCCATTCTTCATCATTGCTTTGCTCTGGCAACCAACCCAGCGCCTTTTCCAGCAATGGTTAATCCAAGTCGTGAATTATATAATCCTCTTTCTACTCTTAGCCACTGTCTTTAATCTGATGATGAATATCTTGGCAAACTATTTGGGCGATATGAAACTCGATTACAACCAGAATATAAGCTCCATGTTTGGGGGAGCCCTCATCTTGTCCATTATATCCATCATGCTGTTGCTCAAACTATCAGGCATGGCCAATTCTCTCGCTAAAGGTATTACGTTTGGACATCTATGGAAAAATAGAAACTAGAGAATATAGAAAGAAATGATCCCCCTAACAGACACCCTTAATATCCATAGGACAAAATAGCTAAGATAGCCAATCCTACAGTGAAAAATATTTGCACTGAAATCGAGCTATTTTTTATCAATATAAAAAATGAAATTAAGAAAAGATAAACTATCGCAAACTATGCACTTTACTTTATCATTAAAATTATAATAATGATAAAAAATATTGACTTT
>NZ_JAQITG010000106.1:0-1072 GCF_028618615.1 Bartonella sp. AU15XJBT | reverse complement strand
TATCTCAATAAAGGCAGCAAAGTTTATATCGAGGGGCGACTACAAACTCGTAAATGGCAAGATAAAAACGGTATTGAACGATATACAACAGAAGTCATATTGCCTCAGTACAAAGGCGAGTTAAAGCTTTTAGATGGCAAAAATGATGATGATCAAGAGCAGTCATCTGCTTATGACAGAAGCATTTATAGACCTCTTGATACACCCCATACCGTTATGAATGATGATGTTCCTTTTTAAGGTGGTGTGTGGATGAAATTAGCAGGATGGTATGTACATCATCATCTTCTGATACAAAATCAGATGCTGCTATTAAATCATAGTAACGTCTCTTTGACTATTTTTGAGTTGGCAGTACTTATTGTCATTGCGGCGTTATTCTTTTTATCCCTTGTGTTGTTTTTTGAGGATAAAATACAGGAAAGCATACTAACTATGATTATAGCTCTTTCTTCATTGGTGTGGTTATTTAGTTTGTATCATGTACCAAGTTCAACAAATTGCTAACTTCTTTCTTGAAAAGGGACATAAAGAAGATATCCCAATTTCTCCTATGAAGCTTATTAAGCTGGTGTATCTTGCATATGGGTGGATGTTAGCAGCTACAGGTAAGCGTCTCTTTCCTGATCTTATAGAAGCATGGCAGCATGGTCCCATGATACCGGCTCTTTATCATGAGTTTAAAGATTGGGGAAGGCGTTTTATCGATTGCTATTCGCGTATGGTGGATTTAGAGACCGGAGAGGTTTTTATCCCTAAAATTCATAAAAATTCAACTGATAAATATACCCTTAAATTACTAGAGATCGTTTGGAATGCTTATAAAAATTTTTCATCTTCTTACTTGTGTAATGAAACTTATAAGGACGGAACGTCATGGAAGAAAGTATATAATGGGCGGTTGGGTGTGAAGTTAAAAGACCATGACATCAGAAAATACTTCACAAAAAAAATTAATGGACATTTGAAAGCAACAAAGAAAGTAGAGGGGATAAGTGAAAAGAAACAAGAGGGGACGCCCTAAAATCATAGGGCAAATAAGAGAAGCCAATGGGCGTATATCACGTGCAAA
>NZ_JAQITG010000105.1:0-1081 GCF_028618615.1 Bartonella sp. AU15XJBT | reverse complement strand
CATGCCATTTGCATTTATACATTGCCCAAATTTTCACTGCTATTATCTTGGCTTTGATAAAAGCTCTGTGTCTCTTTGAATTGTTGGGATATAGGACCGAATCTTCTACATTGGATTTTGTTTTCATCGTATGCTAGGCATCCCTTTTTTTTCATGGTCAAAAATTTTCATATTAAGTTCGCGTCTTTTCCTTTTGATAAGTGAGTGCTCGGCGTCACGTAAATACGCTACCATTTCCATCTTTATAGATTCATTTTGCATCATGGTTAATGTACCATCGATATGTGCTTGAAAATCTGCAATGTCTTTCAGGTTTTCTTTTGTTTGAAGTTCGTCGAAAAGATTTTTGAGGTATCGAAAACGACTTTCTACGTTTTCAAAACTTTCCAAACTCGCAACTTTATCTAGAACCGATACAGATTGCAAACGCGCAAAAATAGCTTTGCTCATTTGATCAAAAGGTCCAGAAATTTTGTTTTCGTCTTCCAATACCTTTTGATATGATGGCCTTGAAAGCATATGTTCATTATAGATCAATTCTGGCTCTTTGAGCAAAAAACTAGAAAAGTCTATTTTCCGAGATCCAGTGCTCTGATTCTTTGTTATAGACTGATAGGCTTTTTCTGTTTGTGAAAGTTGCTCTTTTTTTAACTCAAGCCGTTTTTTTAAGAGTTCAATAATTTCTAGATATTCTGCTGGTAGAGAAGCTGGTAGAGCAGGTGATGGAGCAGGTGATGGCGGTGGAGCAGGATTATTTATTATACTATGATCTACTGTCTTTTTTTTAGTTTTTGGTTTACACACACTTTTATACCGTGAGGAATCAAAGTAACATTCCCTAGCGAGAGCTGATGTTCCAAAAATTATACAAATCGCTATAGTGATAATTAGCTTTTGCATATTTTATTCCTTTTAATTTTCATATATTTAGGAAAACTGATCACTATATTGCTAACCTTATAAATTCGTTTATGAGATCCCGTTCTAGACCACGGCTTTCTTCGTAATAACTGCTAAGTTGTTCAGCTTTCACTGGTTTTGCTTGTTTTGTTTTCATCTGTCTCCTCGCTTGATTTCGGCA
>NZ_JAQITG010000104.1:0-1142 GCF_028618615.1 Bartonella sp. AU15XJBT | reverse complement strand
ACCCATCCAGAAGCGACCCCAATTTGTTCATTGAAATTGCTTACCAGATAAACATTAGAAGATATGGAAAAGCGTGCACTGACCATTCCAATGAGCAAAAAACAGAGCAACAAAGTCTCAATATGAAGTAAATCAAAGTAAAAAAAGCACACTGAGATCACGACAAAACAAACCATTGTTGACATGGCTGGCATTAACAACTCCGATATTTTGCCTGTAAGGGGGGTATGCTTTGATTTTTTCACGCTCCAAAACCCATAGAGAAAATTACCAATCGCTGAAGCAGATACCAGCATTCCAAGAGCCTGTTTATTCATTTTCATTGCACTGAGAATAACGGGCAACTGATTATTCACCATAAAGACCATGGCAAAATAAATGAACATCACCCCCACATAGGCATACCAAGTTGTCCCATAAAGCCTCTGTTGTGTTGTCATGGTGTCCGCTTTTTTTATTTTTAGCGATGAGATAGGTTGTGCGCCAAGACAACAAAAGACGATAAAGCCTAGCAATGTTAAAAATCCAGAAAATAATAAAGTATATGTCTCTGACAAAAGTGCAGACAGAGCACTTCCCAAAGCAGGTCCGATCATCTTTGCTGCGCTATTGATCATGTTAAGCACAGAATAGTAACGGCTCCGCTCATCTTCAGGAACAGAATTTGCACTGAGAACGGAAATTGCTGGAAGAGCAATACTATTGAATGTCGCTCGAATGACTGCCAAGACAATAAATCCTTGCAGACTGGTCGCCATCAATAAAACGACAGTACATAGCGCCCGTAACAGCAGTGAGGCCCGCAACCAATGGATCATAGAAGGGTGACTGACCAACATTCCAATTGGCTTAGACAGAACGATACCAGGTAATAATGTTGCCGCTCCAATAAAAGCGACATCATATTGATCCGCTTTCCAGGTGAACACGGATACGGTTAAAATCACGATGTAATCAATCCAGCCCCCAAATGACACGATGCCATCGCCCAGTAAAAGCATTCGCAAGCGATTTTTTGTTGCTGCATCTACTTGCGCCAAAATACGACTCCTGCTTTTTCGTCCGCAGAGCTGATTGGATTGTTGCTTCTTTTTTGCACCCTCAAGACATCAAGAATTTCTTGCGCCTTAAAGGCATCAAGA
>NZ_JAQITG010000103.1:0-1147 GCF_028618615.1 Bartonella sp. AU15XJBT | reverse complement strand
TCAATTATTACGAATCAAGAGTTCTTTTCGGGGCGTTTTTTTGACAAAACCTGCTGTCCAAAGAGTCTCAACTTCTAAAAAGTCAAAATCCTTAAAGATCTCTCTAACCGCATCACAATCATTCAGACTTAAAACAAACTTCCCTTGAATGCCCTTGAGAACTTTTGCCATGTTCACAAAATCATCTTCAACAAAATTTCCAGAACTATAACACTTCTTCTTTACAAGATAAGGCGGGTCTAGGTAAAATAAACTGTCTGGTGCATCAAAAAGCTCAATAACCCGATCCCACGATAAATTTAAGATTGTCGTATCAAGAAGCTTCTGTCTAACACGCCGCATCCTTGATAACAGCTTATCGGGATTAAACTCTGCCGTTCTTTTCCTTCCAAAGCTAAAAGAGACATAATCTTTTTTCCCATACATCACACAACGTTGGAGAAACAAAAAGCGTGCGGCTCTTTCAACTTTGGAGAGGCTCTCTGGTTCAATCGCCGCAAGTTCAAAAAACAACTGTCTTGAACAAACAAACCACTCTAGTCGTTTGGCTAAATCATCAAAGTCATTTTGAACACATTGAAACAGATTCGTGATCTCTCCATTCAAATCATTAATAACGGAATATTTTGCTGGTCTTTTATTGAGGAAAATAACACCAGAGCCTAAAAATGGTTCAACATAGGTTTCATGGTCAATGCTATTTAAAATCGGTATAATTTTCTTACGCAGATAGTGTTTACCACCCATCCACGCAAACAATGTTTGTGTAAATTCTTGTTGCATCATATTTTAAAGGAGAGATTTGATATTTAACTTTTTGTTATCCACTTTTTGAGGTGTGAGAAGCTATTCTCTACGGCGTCCACAAAACGGGAAAAATCAATTACAAACATAAAGACAATAAAGGCTAACCACTTCACAATACGTGACATCATCTTTAAGCCTTGATAGGTTTCTATCATCTCGTGAAGAAGCTGTCGTTCTGTTTGTGTAAGTTCTTGCTCCTCATTACTTTTCTTTCTACTCATTTTGCCAACCACATAAGCGTGCTCCCTGTTGATTATGTTTCAAAATATCTCTTGCTAAATTGGGACTGATCGCGTTCAGATCTTGCTTGTCTAAATAAATGGGCAACCACCCAACACAA
>NZ_JAQITG010000102.1:0-1192 GCF_028618615.1 Bartonella sp. AU15XJBT | reverse complement strand
GGTCTATATTTTTTCTTTGTTTGAGAAACCTGTTCTGTATTTTGTGATGTCATAAAATACACCCTCCAGATAATAAAAAACCCCGCAAACGCGGGGATTTTTCACTGTACATTTCCCTCTCTAGACACAATACGCCTAAGTACAGCAGTGTCATTAAATACGATTTGCTACACTTTGTCAACACAAAAATAACACATATTGATATATTCGAAGGGAATCTGTATGAAGTGAAGATGCAACACTGAGAAACAAAAGATAAAATCTGATGTTAATACCGTATTTAAAGAAAATTGCCTTATTCGGAATAATGAGTATCTTATTCACTGGTCATGTAAGTAGTCAACCATTAACAGAACATGTTTCTTCGGGACCTCCATGCTCAAATGGGCAAATTGCCGTTTTTCGTGATGTACAAAAACCGTCCTCTTTTATTACTTGTATTTCAGAAAGAATGTTGGATTATATTTCTAAAGAAATCCCTAGAGGTCCATTTAGAATAATTTCTATAGAAGAAAAAGACTATCTTCGTATACTAAGACGACATTTTAATAAAAACAATAGAATAGAATGGTTTGTAATAGGCTTCATAATAATCACCATAATGTCTCTTCCGATTAACATACTTTGGAGATTTAGGCTAAAGATTTCCGCGTTTTTATTTACAATAATGACCGCCTTAGCTGTTATTGCAATACCATATATATATGGATATATATGTCTTTTTGAAATCTACTTTTTTGAAAAGTACTTCTGAAGCACATTAAGAGCAACCCTCAATGAATTCACAAGGTGTGGTAGCATTTGATCTTCTACAACGAGGTACTGTAGCGCAGCATGAAGATTATACTGTCTATAGAGGCATTGGGCTTCTTTTAGTGCCTCTTGCATGTTTATAAACTGCTCTGTTGCAAATGCTACCCACTTATCTCTTGCCTTATCATCAGATGATGACGGCATTTCGTCATAAATCGCATTAGGCAAGCCCTTTGCACAAAGGTAATCGTTTCTTATCTGTAGGTACTGTTGCGCAGCGTCATATTGCTCTTGAGTGAGTACACCTTGCAAACAAAGCCGCCCTATATAAGATCCAGAAAGTGGATTTTTTGCCTCTTGTAGCGTTAAACCGAAACGCTTTGCACGCATTTCTATTGCCAATTGATTAGCAGCTTCACGGGGCGATTTTGCACGTGAT
>NZ_JAQITG010000101.1:0-1232 GCF_028618615.1 Bartonella sp. AU15XJBT | reverse complement strand
GTTTGGACAGAATGGTGGAGAGTGGTTACAAATCCCATAAGTTCCCATACTTGTCTTGGACATGCGAGTGATAAGTGTAAAGTGCGCTATGGCATATCTCATCTAAAACAAAAACCTTGAATTAGATCATGGAGAAAAAAATGAAACAAACTCTAAAGCTATTATGTGCTGTAACTTTGTTAGGTATTGCCGGATGTCAATTTAATAAAACTCCTGGAGGGTATTTGAGCGCGTGGGAGAAAAATGGAGTTACTGATTTTACTGAGGTAGGAAAAGCCTTGTTAGAATGTGGCATGCCAACCCCTTATGATGTCGATCCAGAAAACAGAAAGCAGAGCATTAATGCAAAAGCAACAATTTATGCTTGCATGCTTCAATCAGGATTCCGCTATAAAGATGAAGAGGTAGCAAGAGCGGGTGGGTGGTGTTACACTTTTAGAGCCGAAAACCTTCCGATTTGTCGACCAGGTGCTGTCGTTCCACAGAGAAGTGTCAAGAAGCGCTTAAACAGCCCGTTTTGTAAAAAGTATAAAAATAGCCGTAAATGCCAACCTTAAATATTGCTGTTGATGGAAACTACAATCCCCACATTCATGTGTTCCTATGCTTGTGCGGGATTGTCTCCTTAATTAATCCATTCAAAGAGGGGAAAAATGAAAAAAATCTTGAAATTATTGAGCTGTATAGCTCTGCTTATTGTGGCTGGATGTATTAACCAACCTCCTCCATCCACTTTAGCATTGTGGGAAAAACCAGATGTTGATAAAGCGATGACCCAACAAGCCTTAACAAAATGTGGTTGGAAACCAATTTATGCTTCTCCTGACAATATGGATTCGTATGCAAGTGAATTTGCTTCAGTTTATGAGTGCATGAAAAAAGCCGGTTTCCGGTACAAAATGCAAGATTCAAAAGGGATCTATTTTGTCCCCCCTGTGAAAAGTGACTCGTTTTTAGTTAATTTGATGGTAGCTGGATATCAGCAATTTATGGACAATGACACTTTTGGTGTGACCAACAAAACGAAGAAGGAACGCGCTTTACTAGCGCATTTTGAGGATGAAAGAAAACATCAGCAAAAGACAAAAGCTTTACAAAAGCGACCATTAAAGCGTCCTACCCATCGTTAAAAAGGGCTCCAGTGAACAAGTGCATCACAAGAACAGCCATATTATAGGTACCGGCACTGTTCATAGCAATAGTGGAGGAAACACCACACTAGCAGGCGCTGT
>NZ_JAQITG010000100.1:0-1232 GCF_028618615.1 Bartonella sp. AU15XJBT | reverse complement strand
TATTTGCACTGAAATCGAGCTATTTTTTATCAATATAAAAAATGAAATTAAGAAAAGATAAACTATCGCAAACTATGCACTTTACTTTATCATTAAAATTATAATAATGATAAAAAATATTGACTTTGTTTAATTGTAAAAAAGAGTAATATTAAAATGAAAAAGCGGTTTATTATAACAGGAATAATTATCCTTTTGGGAACACTGAATTTAGCTCCAGCAAATGCAAATGTAACTGTAACTTTTCAACCCTCACCATCCCAAAACTCACCTGTAATCTCACAACCTGCTCCACCGCCCTCACCCGCTTTACCAACAGAGTATCTGGAGATTATTAATCTATTAAAGAAAGGGGAAATTGTTGAGCTCTTAAAAAAACAGCTTGAGTTAAAAAAAGAGCAACTTTCACAAACAGAAAAAGCCTATCAGTCTATAACAAAAAGTCAGAAAACTGGACCTCATAAAACAGACTTTTCTAGTTTTTTTCTCAAAGAGCCAGAATTAATCTATAACGAACAAATGCTTTCAAGGCCATCATATCAAAAGGTATTGGAAGACGAAAACAAAATTTCTGGAGCTTTTGATCAAGTAGGAAAGTCTATTTTTGCACGGTTACAATTTGTATCAACTCTAGATAAAGCTTTAACTTTAAAAGCTTTTCAAAATATAAAAGATCGTTTTCAATACCTCGAAAATCTTTTCGACGAACTTCAAACAAAAGAAAACCTGAAAGATATTGCAGATCTTCAAGCACATATCGATGGTGCATTAGCTATGATCCAGAATGAGTCTATAAAGATGCAAATGGTAGCGCATATACGTAACGCTGAGCAGTCACTGATCAAAAGGAAAAGACGCGAACTTAATATGAAAATTTTTGACCATGAAAAAAAAGGGATGCCTAGCATACGATGAAAACAAAATCCAATGTAGAAGATTCGGTCCTATATCCCAACAATTCAAAGAGACACAGAGCTTTTATCAAAGCCAAGATAATAGCAGTGAAAATTTGGGCAATGTATAAATGCAAATGGCATGTATCTATGTTCCAAGGTAATAAAAAATTGAAAATTTGTTAAAGAGGAATGCCATGAACTTTACTGTATTCACGCAACTTTTCAATAAAATTGATCAGATAACACAAACATATGTCACGGATATTTCCTCAAAAGCAATTGTTACAATCACACCCTTTGTATCAATCGGCCTCACAATCGCTTTCATCATCTATG
>NZ_JAQITG010000010.1:0-77929 GCF_028618615.1 Bartonella sp. AU15XJBT | reverse complement strand
GCTCGCGCTGGGGCTATGCGTTCACTTAAAACTGGACTTGCCATAATCATGGGATCAAGCCGCGTCTTTGAAAGCTTTTTGGCTGTCTCAACGGTCGGCATGACATAAAGGGCAGGTCCCGGACTGTAATGAATAGCATAACCGCAGAAGTTCAAGCCTGCTTCAGACATGCCAACCTGCGCCCCTTTCATGACAATGGTTGTTTCAATTGGCATGTAAGAGGAAAGATTATCCATGATTTCGCGCAAATAAGGTGTACGCTTTGTTCTCCAAAGCCCAGGTTCAGCACTTGCTACAGTACTAAGATACCTATTCTTGTCGGCCCATTGCGAAACCGTGTACGGTGGGTCTGGTTGTCGTGCGTCATTAGCATTAGCGAAAAATTCTTCGACTGCATTGTCATCCATTATTCATTCTTTGCTCGCCACAAAACTCTCTCATTCTGGAGGTTGAGGATCATGAAAAGGCACTGGAATATTAACCGCCTCAAGCAAAGCGGTTCTCATATAATAATCAATAGCACCAATAAGGCTGGCTGCATCACATCCAACTTGTGCGGCAATGCTTGCACCAAAACGATGCGGAAAATTCAACATGGCGTCACGGTGTGCTCTTCCAAACTCACGCGCTGCTCTCTTTACTTCTTCACGGTCAACGGTTGTTTCGCGTAAGCGTTCAAGGGCAATCTTTTCGCTTTCAAGAGCAACTTGCATTCGCTCCAGTTTAATCTTGTATTCATTAGCACCCTCTGTAGAGACTTGTTTGATCTTTGTGCGCGCTTGACCATCCGGCGCTAAAAGTGGGGCAGGGCGCTTTGTTGGATTCTCATTCCAGATAGCTGTTGCAAGGGCTTCATTGACAGAACCATCTTCAAAAAGAGCTGCATCAAATTTACCTGTCTTTATCCGAGAAACCACCGCATTATGTGAAACCCCCATCTTCTTCGCAAATGCACGAACCGATAGACCCTCACGATGCTTCTTATTCATAGTTGCTCTTTGCCTTGATTTTTTCCTCATCTTGAGGAATGAGGTTTTCGGCGTACCAAGAAAGAAAGCTTTACGTCACGAACTGAAAAACGGGCTTCAATGCGATAAGGAGACATTTTACATATCATACTGTACACACTAAATCATTATTTATCAATAAGTTAAGTGTACAATGTACAGTCAATTTGAAAATTCTGTCGCTAGCGATAGTTCGCGCTCGCCTGCCCCGCAACAGACCCAACCCGCTGGGAAGTACCTTTTGCATTGATTTTATTGTATTTTTTCTGTAAAAAACCAAAGCGCAAGTGATAATCTGCTTTAAAAATTACAATTAAAGTGAGTAGTGTGTTGACATAGCTTAAGAACATTATTTAGCTTTCTTATTGGCGGCATATTCTTGACGAGCAAGTTGGTACTGTATGTTGGCAATTAATCGTTCATTGGCTTCTTTTACAATAGCACTTGCAATCTCTGGTTTGGACATCACTCCAGCAATTGACGGTCCTTCTTGTTTTGCAATAGGGAATTGGTCTCCATCATCTCTTTGAAACACATTCCCTCCCATTTTTAACTCAACACGTTTTGGAAAACTGCCTCCCATGATAAAAGCATGGGGCAAGATTTCTTTCTTTCCAAACATTTCGTAAGTCACACCGCGTTTTGTTTCTCTTGCTTGAAAAAATTTAAGAGGTATCGGTGTTCCAGAACCAATGATATCTGTCTCGAGAAGCTTTGCTGTAGCCTTTCCTTTAATATAAACGCCTTTTCTGACACGCTTTGATTGGGCTGATGTAACATCAGCAATTTGTTTTTCTGCAAAGCGTTCCACTTGTTTTGCAGAGGTGTTTAGAGCATTACGCAAAGCCCAATTAAGGCGTGGTGCTTGAAGACTGGTGAAGGTATCCTTCACCTGTTGAAGATACCATTTTTGATGGATGATTAACTTCAACTTCTAAGCCTTTTTGGGAGTAGGTGACTTGGAAGCTTTAGATGCTTTTGGCTGTTCGAGTGGAATTTCCTCTGTCACTGGTTCAGATGATGTTTGTGTGACTTCTTGTTCTATCTGCTTAATTTGTTCAACCGCCTTGTCTGTTTTTGCTGTTGTCTTGACGTCAACAAAAGGTTTTGCAGCATTGGCGCGCTTGAGACGTGTGTAGACTTGATTGGAAACTTCAACAAATGGATTATTGGGTGTTGATGGTTCAAAGCGAACAGTGCTTTTATTGTCTCCAACAACACACATTGGCTTCGTGATGATTGCTTTCATATTCGCTCCTTTTGAGTCATAATTAATGACATCATTAGTCAAATATTGATTTTTGTTATTTGAAAAATAGATTAGTCAGAATTAGCAAGAAAACAGGGCTTTCTAGCCACGTTTCAAGTTCACATTTTACTGAAATTTTAGGGGATATTTTTGAATTTTAGACGCAATAAGACTAGTGCAGTAGCGTCATTAAATATGATTTTTCACATCATGTCAACAAAAAAATCATTATCTTGTGTTTTTTTTATTTTTTTACCTAAATATGGTGTTTTTAGAAACAAAAAGGTATGTATTGACACAGCCAAAAAAGAAGAAAATCTAAATATTAAGCTCGTGACGCGCTGCTGTTGCCAAAAAAGCAGATCTTGTTAAACCTCTTTCTTGTGCACAATCATCAATTGCACGCAAAAGCCCTCTTTCAATAGATATATTCGTACGTACCACTTCTGCATCATTTTCAATAAAGGGGACTTGTATTAAAAAAGCTCCTTCTGACAAAGCTGTTTTGACAGATTTTCGTTGTATGACTTCCTCAAATTTTGAAGGAGTAGGCACTGTATCTATATCTTCACAATAAAGTTGAAGTGCTTCTGTTGCATTTGCGATTAAATTTTCTTCCTCATCAGCAGCAGAAAAAAGCCCCTCAAAATCAGGAAACTGAACACCAAAAGCAGAATCTTCATCTTTATGAACAAGAGCAAAAAATCTTTTCATTCTTCTTCTCCTTTTTTAACCTGCCTGCTTGTTGTGCGATAGAAGGTGCTGTACCAATCGGAAGATTTTTTTAGGATGTGGAACAATAACAACCTTACCATCTTTTTTAATTTATGATGAGAACCTTTTACTTTGACAAGTTCAAAGCCATCACGCTTTAATTTTGCAATGATTTTTCGGCTATCTTGTTCCATTCCCTAAACTCAAAATGTGTATATATATACACATTTTGATTATTTTTCATCTGATGTCAATTCTTTTTTAACGGCTAAAGTGCTTATGAAGCGCATTAAGAACAATACGCAAAGAACTAACAAGATGTGTTAGCGATTGATCTTCTATGACAAGATATTGTAATGCGGCATGAAGGTTATATTGACGGTGTAAACATTGAGCTTCTTGAACAACATCTTTTACAGCTAAAAGATGTTCTGTTGCCTTCTGTACCCATTTCTCTCTTGCTCCGCTATCAGAAGTTGTAGGCATTTCATCGTAAATTGCATTTGGTAAGGCTTTTGCACAGAGGTAATTGTTTTTCACTTCAAGATATTTTTGTGCAGCATCATATTGGTCTTGATTGATTTCGCCTTGCAAATAAAGCCGCCCGATATAGGTGCCGGACAGCGGATTTTTAGCCTCTTCTATGGTCAAACAGAAGCGTTTGGCACGCATTTCAATTGCCAATTTATCCATGGGTTCATGCGGTGTTTTTGCTCGTGAGATGCGTCCATTTGGTTCTCTGATACATCCTTTAATCCGAGGACGTCCGCGTTTTGCACGTTTTTTTCTTTTTGTCATATTTTTTTCAATCAGAATGGTATGCTATCATTATTAATGAGTGCACTATGATCAGCAGCCCCTGAAGCGATAGCATAATTTTGAGAAGTAATAGGTGAAGGGGTAGGGGATGCCGATTGATCTTTTTTGGCATCAAGCAAATACAACTCGCCTTTGAATTGTGGTAAGACAATCTCTGTTGTATAACGGTCATGCCCATTTTTATCTTGCCATTTGCGTGTCTGTAATTTGCCTTCTACGTAAACCTTTGAACCTTTGTTGAGATACTGAAGTGCAATTTTTGCCAAATGTGGATTAAAAATCACAACTGAATGCCATTCTGTTTTCTCTACTTTTTGATTAGTCTTTTTATCTGTGTAGCTCTCAGAAGTTGCTATACTAAAATTGACTATTTCTGCTCCAGAATTCATTGTTTTGCTTTCGGGATCAGCACCTAAACGCCCAATTAACATCACTTTATTTAGCATGTTTTTTCTTACCTTAAATTTGTATTTTAATACATAGAAAATCTTAGCATGATTTGCTTATTTTTTCAATTATTTCAAAAGGATATTATTGTTTTTTAATATATAAAATTATGTTTTTATCTTTTGATAAACATAAAGCCACACCACGCAAATGACATGGCTTTCTTTTTTCTATTTTAAAGCAGGAGCCCCCGCGCCGTTATTTACGCTGTTTTTTCACTAATGGCATCATTACTACAAACATCATCACGAAATGTTTTCTTTTCCTTAAGAGCGGCGTTACCATAAATCTTGACATCTTTGTAAACAACCGCTTTTCCATAAACTCTTGCATTATCAAAAATATGAGCACCCTCATATATATAAGCAGACCCTGATACTTTTGCATTGCCATAAACAAAGCCACTTACATCAGCACTATGCCAAACCTTGGCATTGTCATAAATTTTTGCATTTACAGCAATAAAGGCTTTCCCATAAACCACGGCATTGTTACAAACTTGACCACAAATTTTTGCATCACCATAAACCTTGGCATTGTCATTAACCACGCACGTGCTATGAACGACTCCCTTACCACGAACCCACATACTACCATTAACACTCGCATTATCAGAAACCTGTGCATTGCCATAAACATGGGTATCATGACCATAAACTTTAGCTTTACCACTCACTATAGCATTATCATAAACTTTCGCATTACCAGCAACGGCGGCTTCATTACGTACCTTTGCATTTTTACTAACAATAGCATCATATGCAACTATAGCATCATCATAGACCCAGCAATTGCCATCATGGGATAAATTGCTTTCCTTTTCAATAAACCCGCCAAGATCCCCCGCCTTGACATCATCGAAATCTCTTAATGCACGAATGCGATAAAAGTGTTTAGGTTGACGTGTATCAGCATCGCAAACTTCTTTGATTTCGTCAGTAATTTCATATTTTTTAGATATAGTTGTATTGGTCATAGGTAGTTCCCTAATCTAATATTCAATAAAATTTTAATGAGATGTTTAAAGAGAGGCACCCGATTAACGTCACTTTATTTAGCATATTTGTAGCCCCATTAGATTTGCACTTTAAAACGTATAAAATCTTAGCATAATTTGCATATTTATTCAATTATTTCAAAATGATATTATTGTTTTTTAACATATAAAATTATGTTTACGGTGTATAAAATAAGGGGATCAAGGTATTCTATTCTGCAAGCACCGTTTTTTTTCTACTTTCTCCATGAGTTCCTTGCACTTTGTCAGATCTTGTTGTGAAAGAGACTTAAACATTCTAACAAACGTGTTAGAAATTTCATGGTTAAGTGGGGCAGAAGAGTTCATTGTAAAATTCTTACGACAAATATTTGCTTCTCTTCTCAAGATAGAAGCCGTTTCTTCATCTAAAGCATATTTCTCAATGATCTTTTCTTCCATGTCAGCAGGTATAGGCTTTTTGCCAATTTCTACAGAAGATAAAAACGCTATAGATACGCCTAATTTATCAGCCATATCTAATAGACGCTCTGTCCGATCAAGACGAATTTTACGTAAGGTTTTGCCAAATGGTGTAAGCATGTGATTAAAGTTCCTATTAATGCAATCTGCAATTAAGCTGCTTTGAGAAGCGAGCCTATATTCTTTTCTAAAAATTGAGGTACTTTGATTTTAGGTGAAAAAATCATCAATTCGGTAGCTTGCCTTTTCTCTTGTAGAGAATATTGTAAGCTAAATTCTATTGAGAGATATTGCCTATACAAAAATTTAATTTCTTCAACGTTGTCATAAGTAATTAGCCAAGGCGCTGTCACATGTTGGGAGATGACATTCTCTAAATTATTATGATCATTAGCTTTGTAAAACGAAGTGTAAAGCCCTTTTCCTTTTTTAAAATAAGGAGGGTCCATATAAAAAAAGGTGTTTTCATCAGTTCCATAACGTAGCAAAAATTCCCGTGCATTTAAACGAGTTAAATGTATTTTATCTTTTTGTTCACTTATGCGAAGAATGCGTTCAATTATATTTTCTTTGTTAAATCGGCAATCTATTTTATAGGCACCGCTTTGTCCTTTCCCTCCAATTGGTCCAGCATTTTTAATAATTCCAGATCTATTTGTGCGATTTAAAAAGAGTGCTGCAAATCCTGCGCTAAGCACATCTGCACTTGCAGGAGAAATTTCTTTTTGTATGTACCATTCTTCTAAGTTAATGGTCGTTGTATTGATTTTTTCTATTAATTCTTCTGTCTTGTGCAAAACGCAATACCAAAAGCTCCAAATGAACAGATCAATATCGTTAATGTAAATATCTTTAACATCACCATTAAAAAGAAGCTTTAGAGCAAGTCCGCACCCGCCAGCAAATGGCTCTCTGTAGGAACAGCCATTTAATGCATTTTTCTCAAATATTTCTTTGATTTTTCCATACAGTGCAGCCTTACCGCCTGGATATCTCAATGGTGAGCAGACATGAGTCATTGTTACGCGCCTTTTTCAATGATTTTTTGATGTTTTTGTTGATTTCATCTATGAACGTTGAGAAGAGACAACGCCATTTAATCTGAACAGTTTTATAAAATCGGAAATTTTACTTTTGGTTTTTAACTGAGCACTGTAGTGTGTAAATAGATATATTTATTAAACTACGTGTACGCAACATAAGGAACAATACACAGACTAAAAAAGAATACCAAAGAGCAATATCTGAGTACCAAAGTACAGTATCCAATGAAAAAGAAAGCTTATGCTCTACGTAATTAGAAATAACAGATAAAGAAACCATTTCTTTATAACTACTTGGGAAAATTAAAACGACAAGCGCTAAACTTATTAGCTTTAAAAGTCTGTGCATATACTGTTGTAAATCACGTGTTAATGTCTTCCAACCTGTTGTATTTCCGCATTTGTATTTTGGGTTGCTTTGCAATTCAGAAGGAATATGAGAATTGCATAAAATTACAAAAATATTTGTTATTATTATCAAACCAAAAGATGCAAATATCAAAATACTTTGAATAAAGTAGGGATTTTTTTTAATTCCTAAAAAACATAAAAATATAAAAGTTATAATGCCAAACAAGGCTCTTAGCTGTTTATCTGTAAACATATTTATTTCCTGCGGTTTTTGATAATTTTTTGATCTCTTTATTGATCTCGTCTATAAGAGGTTCGTAATTGAGAACGCTTTTCGGAATAGCACCACCGTAAACCCAAGCTTTCACTTGCGCTTTGGTACTAAAATCCGCATTTTCTGGTGTATCGTAATACTGGCCGCCATCAAACTTTTCACACTCTCTTGTACCGTCTTCATATTCGTAGAGGTTGTAAAAATACTCCTCTGCTCCGTCTCCCCAAGGAACATAACCAACAGCTGTTGCAACCCACTTTTTTCGCATGGGTTGTTTACGGATTGTTAAGAATAAATGTTTTAAAATGAACATGCTTTAATCCTAATTTTACCAATTGGTCTATTTGTCTCAAATTTGATCATACAGAGCGTTTTATATTGTAGATGTTGTGGATTTATCATAAAATCTTTAAATCGCTTTGTAAGGTACCTTTTTATCGATTTAAACGCATGTCTAATCGTAAAATGATCAGCACTTTTCACTATTTTACTGTTTTAAGCCGCTTTAGAATTGCTGCTGTTATGTTGCTCTTCACTAGGCTTGCCTATTCTCATGAATGAAATGCGCTTGCCTCCTAAAGCCAAATTACGCGTATTTTCAACTGCTATAAAAACTTTCTCAGCAACACCATAAAGCCTGCTTTCTAAATCGCGACAATACTGCGCAAGATCAGCACAAGAGGGGACAAATGTTGTGGACATGCCTTTTGCCTCACCACGTATAAGATTTTTAACGGCTTGCAATAAAGACCAGAGTGAAATGCCGTTAAGAGCAGCGATATAAGCCTTTGCACGCGCTTCTGCATTCGAAACTTTTTGCATTGTCAAACCACCTTCAAGCACATCAAGAGCCTCTGCTATGTCTTCAACAGACGCTTTCAAGGTAAGTAAGTTTTGAACAGTCTGATAAGCTTCTAAAGCTTGTTTCTCTAGGGTTTTTGTCAATTGACTGCCATTGATCAAGGTCCATGGTAACTCCAGAGTTACACATTTCTCTATCTGTTGCACGGTATCTTGTAGAGGCGTCACTAAGCTGTGTTGCACCGATAAGATTACGGATTGTCTCTCCGGTACCAGCGCGAGTTCTTTGATCTTTTGAAAAGTTTCCATTGTTTCCACCATTATTGTTTGTGTTTTTTGTTTTTTCTAAATCATCAATCGCCTTGCGCACCCAGTTACGCCATGTTGCTTGCCAATCGATTTTGGTTGCATTTGCTCCAGCTTTTGAACGCCAATAATCTCGAAACTTTGCGATTTCGACTTTGACACGCTCTGGAGGCAAACCCTCTGCAAGTGCAAAATCGTAATCGGGTTCAAAATCCGCAGGTAATCGACAACCGCGATTAGCTTTCGCTCGGTTTTGCTTTTTGGAAATGTTCTCTTGCTCGTGAATAGGAGGTTGGTTTGTTTCTAACGTTTCGATTTGCTCTGATGTGGTCTCAACAGCAGCAACCTCTGTTGGCTCGTCAACCAAATCGATTGTTGCTAAACTTTCAGAACCAATTTCTTTTTTTGCTAAAACGATAGTTTTAGTTTTTTTATTATATATGTTATTGTTAATGTTATATGGTATCGTTTCCGTATCGCTTTCGTATTCATTCCGTATAGAATCCGTATCATTTCCGTATTTATGTTGTATAGATTCCGTATTACATTTTACGTTTTTTTCTTTAGACTTTTTCCATCTAGCACTAACAGCTTTTGATGCCGCTTCTGATTTTCCCACGCTATCATTTAATTCTGCTTCAACATCTAGATTCCATAAACGACCATCTGCTAAACGAATAATATGACCAGTGCTCTGTAAAACGTCTAATGCTTTGACAAATGTTTTTACTGAGTAACCAGTATAATTAGCCCAAACCTTAATGTTATTTAAAAGAGGCTTACCAGTGTGAAGCATTTGCAACCGTAATCTCATGTATATATTGCCTTCAATAGAAGACAAATAAGTGAGATCAAGAATCCATTTATCAGCAAAAAGCCTTGTCCATGGTATTTTACTGGACATGCATACCTCCTTCTTTCTTTAAATATAAAATTGCCAAAGCATCTGCTTCGTTGTCATCTTTAGGCGCATGCCCTTTTGCACGCACCGCTTTAATCATTTCTTCTTTTGAAGCATTTCCCTTCCCCGTTGTTGCTTTCTTAATCGTACCAACTGGAATGCCTTCATACGGTATCTGATGATGTTCACACCAAGCCGTTAAAGTTGCTAGAAAGCCACCGTAAACATGCGCTGCATCAGTCCCCACATGCCGGCGTACTTCTTCAAAATACACGGCATCAATTTCATCAACAGACCTCTTTAGTTCAGAAAGCCACTTTTTAAAGCGCAGATAACGCATACCACCGCCTTCAAAACGGCGTGATTGAAAATGTTCTGTATCGCTTGTTATGTGACCATCCGCACCGCATATCGCCCAGCCTGTCTTGGTCCCTAGATCAAGACATAAAATGGTTTGTGCGTTAGTGATCATTATCCCCCCTTAAGGCTCTACGTATTTATATGTGTGCTATGACAGAACGTGTTGTGATTGCTTGTCTTGGAAAAATGTTTTTGAAAAAGTAACCTCCCAATGATTCTAAAAAAGTGGGGAGGGGAAAGATGCAAGAATGGATAAAGATATTTCTTACGGGGTTCGTGTCATTTATCGGATCACTTTCAGTAGCGCTTATTTTAAGAAATAAAGACCGTAAAGAAGCAGCCAAAATCCGGAAAGATGATTTAGAAAAAGCTGCAAAAAAACGAGAAGAAGATAGAGAATGGATAAGCAAGCAATTTGCGGAAAGCCAAAAACAAACTACAGCTCTTGAAGAGCAAGCGAAATCGACAAAAGATCTTGCTGAATGGTCAAAACAACATGTTGAAATTTTGTTATGTGCTTCAAGACCACCCTTAGATCTCAAAGCGGGTTTTGACCTATTAGGACAAGTAAATGGTATCTCATATATAGCAATGATATTGCAGGTTACAAATCTAACAAAGAAAGATATTTTAATAAGAAATATACAAATGTCAGAAAGCAGCCCCTTTGAATTTATTGAAAATGTTTGTTTGTTTACCCAGTATAGGTCTGATATAGTGGACGAGTGCGTCGTCATTAAGAGAACAGCTCCCAAATACATTTCTTTAGATCCTAAAGAGATCAAATCGAACTCTACCGTAGAGTTTGCTTTAAATTTTTTCATTATGCCTGCTAGTAAACGCACTTTGTTTCACTTCCTATTAAGCTGTTCTGACTTTAATGTTCGAAATATTGCAAATTGTACCCTTGAACACACTTCACCGGATAATCCAGATGAATTAGTCACTGCTCGTTTTTGGGCGTCTTATCCACGCGACAAGCTTACGTTTAAAAAATATGAGCCCAAAATTCTTCAGTCTCAATCTTAATGTCGCAATTCTCTATTGAAGTATGTTCCCCTGAAACAAGAAAATCTATTGGTTTGATCTTTTCTTTGATCAACGTATAAATTTGGTAATTTAGTTCATTAATAAGCTTCATTTGGGAAGCCAACTTTAATCTTTGTTCATACAGTGTCTTATTTTTTTGCTTAATTAAAGTGGATAGGTTTTCAAGTACTACTTGTTGTTTCTCAATTGATTTATCTCGCTCTGCAAGAGTTTCTTCATGCCATCTCATCCAACTATCAAATTTTGACTTATGCCATTCTTCTCGTTTTTTAAGAATTGTTGTGTGAATCGCATATCGTTTTATGAGTTCTTCTCTACTACAATCACGATTTGGTATTTTTCTAAATTCTTTCACAAACTTATCTCCATTCTCAATTTTCGTATTACAACCTATTAATCTACAAATCCGTGTGTAGAGTTTCTTCAATATTCCGTTTCTCATGATCTTTCTTCTTTAAGAGTGTGAATTATGCTGTGGGTGTTTGTTATCAGCTGTAGTCAGTGGCACGGCTACCTCTTCAAGAGAGGGGCGTGGGTATAAATCGACATACCAGTCAACGGGACGAACAATACCATTGGTTGTCTTTTCAATCTTTAAGACAATTTCAGGCTCAGGAAACCGCAAGCCGCGTAAATACCTGTTAATCGTACTCTGTGCTACGCCAACTTGCTTCCCAAATTCGGCTTGAGATAGTTTATTTCGTGTGAGATATGATTTCAATTTTTCCATAATTCAAATAAATACCATAAAGGACTGCTTTAGTCAATAAAAATACCTTTATGGACTTTGTTAAATAAGCAGTCTTGGTGTAAGGTTTAGAGCATGCATATAATTAAAAAATTGAGGAAAGATTTGGGACTCACACAGGTGAAATTGGCTGAAAAAGCTGGTACCACGCAACCTCAAATAAAACGGCTTGAAAAAGGTGAGCGAAAATTAACCAAAGAGTGGGCGGAAAAGTTAGCACCACATCTTGGTGTAAAGCCATTTAATCTTCTTTTCCCAGAAAACGAGGAAATACATCCCATATCTAATGCTATTGGAATGATACCGGTGATAGGAAAAGTTGCTGCTAGCTCGTGGATGTCGGTCGAAGATATGGATTTTGGATTTGATGACATAGAATATGTACCCAGCACCTCGAAATACCCAGCTCACTTTCAATTTGCTTTAAAAATCGAGGGCAACTGCCTTAACAAAATTGCTCGTGATGGTGATCAACTTATTTGCGTAGACATAATAAAAGCCGGCATTAATGTGGAACCTAACGATCTCGTGATAGTTGAACGCAGCCGATTCAATGGTCAAATGATTGAGCGTACAGCTAAACGTATACGTCAAACTATTAGTGGATTTGAACTATGGCCTGAAAGTACTGAACCCAATCATCAAGAACCTATCAAAATAAATGGGGCAACTGATGGAGAGGAGATTCGTGTAGTTGGGAAAGTTCTTTGGATTTTAAGAAAACCCTGAAAACAAAGGAGAAGAGGGAATGGGGACAGTAGACGAGAGCTTAAAAATAATAGCTGATAAAGTCAAAAATCATTCAGATACTATGTTAACTGAAGAAGCGGTCAAAACAGCGGTCGTTTTACCCTTTCTGCGCGCACTTGGGTATGATATTTTCGATCCACTTGAAGTCATTCCCGAGTTTACTGCTGATGCCGTTGGTAAAAAAGGTGAAAAAGTTGACTATGCTATCCGTATAGACGGTGAGATACGTATTCTTTTTGAGTGCAAACCGATATCTTGCGAATTGAGTTCAAAGCATTTAAGTCAATTATATCGATACTTTAGTGTAACGAATGCTAAATTCGCGATTTTGACAAATGGTCGATTTTTTCATTTTTACACAGATCTTGATGCTGCAAACAAGCTCGATAATAGGCCATTCCTTACTTTTGATGTAATAGAATACAATACTGTGGTACTTACAGAGCTTAAAAAGTTTGAACGCTCAGCATTTAATATTGAAAATATATTGGTGACAGCCGAGCAGCTCAAATATGTATCTGGAATAAAACAAAACATCCAAAAAGAAATAGAAAATCCGTCCGAAGGTTTTGTTCGTGTTGCTTGTGCGGATGTTTATGAAGGGCGCCTGACTGCTAATGTCTTAGAAATGCTCACAGGTGTTACTAAAAATGCGTTTCGCGAAGTAATATCTGATGCGGTAAAAAGTCGGCTTTCTAGCGCTTTACAAACAACAACTGAAACCGACAAGCAAGATAATATTGCTACATCTATTGGTAATGAACATGCCATAATAACGACCGAAGAGGAAGTTGAAGGCTTCATGATTGTTAAGGCAATTGCGCGTGAAGTTATTTCTGCCGACCGTATTGTTATCAGAGATGCAAAGTCGTACTGCGCCATTTTAATTGACAATAATAACAGAAAGCCGTTGGTTCGACTGCACTTTAACAGAAAACGTAAGCAACTAGCCCTTTTCGATACTGATATTGATGAAAAAGTCGGTATTGAAACGCTAGATAATATTTATGATTTTGCAGACAGAATAAGAGAAACAGCAAAAAAATATTTATAAGATATTCTAACAACCTATGTATGCCCCGCTGAAGCGGGGTTTTTTTGTTCGTCCGCAGTTTTTATAAAAAAACTACGGCGTTATCTACCCATCGATTGGCTCTGTCTGCACACTGCCCCAATTTTTCCTGCATATAAATTTCAAATAAAGCTAACTGATTTATTTTTTTACGGGATACTAGGAAGTATCATGCCTCTACACTGAACGCTACAATACCCAAACCGATTCGTAATAAATATTAAAGTTCATTTATAAAAAACCATTTTAGCATAAAATGACTTGACTATAATAATCCTTTACGGTATATTCCTCTATAACAACATATCACGAAGAAGCAAAAGCCGATCTGGTGTAGATTAAATTACATTGACACAAACAATCGCTATTAGGCGTTAGGGAGGAGAAATTATGGAAAATCCAATTCTTATAAATTCTGATGAAATTTTATTAGTTGTCTATGATGATGATCAAAACATTGGTCGGTCTGGACCACTAGATGAAAGCCAAGTTCTAAAAATTATTGATGAGGTAGATGATGCAATCCAAATCTTTCGCATCAATCCTTCTGAGAATAATTGTGAAGATATCTCTGAAGAAATTGCAGAAGCATATGTAAAAGAAAATATCGAACATCTCCATGAGGAGAGTAAAGTTCATGACTTTGTACGCGAGAGTGTTGCTTACCATGACCTTTTATCTGATTTAGCAGACGAAAAATATAATGATGAGATGTATGGTACTTACGAACAACAACACCGTTTGCGTCCTTGTGATGTGCTTTAAAAATTCTTAAGGGCGCTTTTAAAAGCGCCTCCCCTTTTCCCATCAATAATTGATTAGAGTAAACTTATGACCACACATGATAATGATAGTGAAGGATATCTCATACCTGAAAACGAGGTAGGCAACAAAATTGGTTATGCCAAAATGGTCAAAGCCCATGTAATGCATAGGCATTTACATTTGAAACAAGATTTTTCCACTTGGTTTAACGATTGTGTTGAAAAGTTTGATCTAAAAGAAGGCGTGGATTTTGTTTTTACAAAACAAGAATGGAACAGACAGAAGATTTGTCCAAAATCTGAAATAGAAACATATAAAACCGATAATCATTACTTCAAAATTCACGCAGCAAGGAAAATCGCTAAAGCAGAGCGTCATAGAAACTATGGCATAATATTATACCAAAACTTGTGTTTTTCTTAATTAAGGGGGTGATGATGCGAAACTTTATTACAATATCTGAAAACAATTTTAATAACCAAACTGTTCCAACCATGTCTAGTCGTGAAATTGCAGAGTTATGCGGTAAGCAACATGCGCATATTATGCGTGATATTCGACAAATGTTAGGAGAATTATATCCTGAAGGGGGTCAATCCAAATTTGGATCCACCTATTTAGATAAACAGGGTAAGCCCCAAAACTGTTACAACCTCCCTAAGCGTGAATGCCTTATCTTAGTTTCCGGTTACAGCATGACATTACGCGCTAGGATTATAGACCGTTGGCAAGAGTTGGAAAAGCAAGCAGTAACACCACAAATCGACTATTCAAGTCCAAAGGCTATGATTGGCTTTTTGAATTACCTACAAGGTCAAATAGATCAAAAAGACATCATCATTGAAGATTTAACACCAAAAGCCATGGCTCTTGAAAGCTTACAGCGTCATAACGGACTGTTTAGTCTTACAGAAACCGCTAAAATACTCGAGATGCAACCAAAACAATTCATTCTTTTCTTACAAGAAAAAGGTTGGATTTATAGACGTGCAGCAGGTGGAAATTTGCTTCCTTATCAAGACAAAATCCAAAAGAAACTTATGGATTGTCCAACCATCACACTTCAAACCGCAAGTGGAATAGAAAAAGTCATTCCTTGCGCAAAAATCACAGCAAAAGGCATTGGTGTGCTGTCTCAAGAGCTTAAAAGACAAACCATGCATTAAGAGAAGGTTCTTATGATAAAAAAGAAATACGAACTTACTGATGAAACAACTGAGGTTGATGGCAAAACTCTCCACCGCATTCGTGCATTGAGAGATTTGGGGGACGTCAAGCAAGGTGATCTTGGCGGCTATATCGAGAAAGAAGACAACCTATCACATCATGGTAATTGCTGGATTGGGGGTTATGCCAAGGTTTATGATGATGCTAAGGTTTACGAAAATGCACAAGTTTACGGTTATGCACATGTTTACGACAATTCTCGTATTTATGGCAAAGCAGAAGTTTTCGATGAACCATGCATTTACGGTCATGCAGAAGTTTACGGTGATGCATATATTTGCGGTGAACCGCACGTTTTTGATAATGCAGAAGTTTATGGCAATGCACAAGTTTACGGTGAGGCATACATTTACGATAGGGCGCGTGTTTACGGCAATGCCCATGTTTACGGCAATGCCCATGTTTACGGCAATGCGCATGTTTACGGTCATGCAAAAATTTACGGTGAAGCATGTGTATGTTGGGACGACTGGATTGATGGCGATAGAAGAATCTCAACTAGAGAACAAACCAAATGAGAAAATACGAACTGACTGATGAAACAATAGACATTGGGCGCAAAACTCTTCACCGAATTCGTGCTTTAAGGGATTTTGATGATGTTAAAGCAGACGACCTAGGCGGTTTTATACAAAAAGAAGACAATCTAAGTCATGATGGCAATTGCTGGGTAGGTGATGATGCAAAAGTCTATGGTTATGCCAAGATTTTTGGTGATGCACATGTTTATGGAAACGCTCGTGTGGATGGTCATGCAAGAGTTTATGACAAAGCCAAGGTTTTTGGTGATGCTTATATTGATAACATTGCTGATATTTACGAAAATGCATGTGTTTTTGGTAGTGCATCTGTTACCGGAGAAACTAATATTTTTGGCAATGCGCAGATTTTTGGACATGCTCGTGTTTTTGCCAGTGCACAAATCTACGAGAATGCACAAGTTTCCGGTGGTGCATTTATTAGTGGAAAAGCTAAAATTTATGGGAATGCTAAAATTTATGACAGTCCATTGATTTCCATCAGAGCAAAAGTTGGGGGAAATGCCAAAATCTATGGTTATGCATTTATTCATGGAAACGCAGAGATCATCAATGATGAAATCATCACAACGGGCGAGAGGCAATAAACCATGGAAAAGAAATACGAACTGACTGATGAAATAAAAGAATTTTATGATGCAAGAGCCGATAAAAGTAAAAAACTTTATCGCATACGTGCATTAAGAGATTTTAGAAATATTAAAAAAGGTTACTTAGGCGGCTATATACAAAAAGAAGACAACCTATCGCATGAAGGCGATTGTTGGGTTTGGCATAAAGCTATGGTTTATGGTGACGCTAAGATTTTCGGCAATGCACAAGTATTTGAACGCGCAAAAATTACAGGCAGGGCGCATGTTTATGAAAATGCAAAAGTTTGCGGTGAAGCATATGTTGAATATGATGCGCAAATTTACGGCAATGCACAAATTTATGGTGAGGCTCGAGTTTTGGGCCATGTTTATGGCAATGCCCGTGTCTATGGAGATGCTTATATAAGTGATAAAGCACACATTTCCGGAAATATGAAAATTCTAGATGGAGTATATATTTTCGATAATGTAAATATTTCTGGTAATCTTGAAATTCGTGGACGCAATTCAATCATCTACGAAAGTGACTATTCAGCAAGCGATATGAGCTACATAAGCCGTTTCTAGCAACAAAAACAAAGATTTTAACACAAGCGTGGTTCACGCCACGGGGGAATTGCGCTCAAATAGGAGGAAATCAAGATGAGTGAACTAACTACCACACAAACGGAATTAGTGGAAAAAAGAAACGATTGCGAAGTCAAACAAACAGCTATGGATCGCATTTTAAACAGAGCCTTAGAAAATGACGTTGATATGGACCGCTTAGAGCGCCTTATCACATTACGAGAAAAAGAAATAGAACGACAAAATTATCAAAGTTTTGTCTCTGATCTTTCCGCTATGCAAATCAAATATCAAAAAATCCAAAAAAACTCTATTAATACCCATACCAAGAGTACATATGCAACGCTTGATCAGTATATTGACGCAGTAAAGGATACTCTTGCAACATACCACTTCGCTTTGTTTTATCGTATTAAAAGTCAAACCACAACAAACGTTACCATAGAAATAACTCTATCTCATCCCTCTAGCAATCAAATCTCAACAGAAGGAACATTCCCGATTGATGGTCAAGGCAGTAAAAATAACATTCAATCTGTTGGTTCCACGATTACTTATGCACGCAGATATCTTTTAGGCATGCTTCTTAATGTGACCAGTGATGAAGATGATACTGATGGCAACACGCTCATAGCAGGTGTTACACCGGAACAAATGAATGAGATCAGAGAATTAATAGAACAGACACAAGCAAAGGAAAGCGATATTCTTTCTTTTATAGGCGTAAAAAATCTCACGCAGATGTCTTATAAACAAGCTCAAACCGTTTTGTTTGCTTTGAAAAAAAAGCAACGCTCGCAAATGAATAAAGCACAACAAGAGCAACAAAAGGCGGTGTGAAATGGAACAAAGAACAGCAGAGTGGTTTCAAGCCCGTTTAGGTAAAGTCACTGCTTCAAACGTTTACAACATACTCAGTAAAACAGCAAAGGGAACGCCTACAAGCAAATATGAGGAGTACAAAATAAAGCTTATGACAGAGCGCTTAACAGAGGAAATAAGCCAATCTTATACAACACCTGCTATGCAATGGGGCATTGAACATGAAGAGAATGCCTTAAGAGAATATGAATTCATTTATGACGCAGAAGTCACAAGGTGTGGATTTGTCCAACATCCTATAATCCAAATGGCTGGTGCAAGTCCTGATGGGCTTATTGGTGAGAACGGTTTAGTAGAGGTTAAATGCCCGCAACCACCAAACCATCTACGCTTTTTTATAGATGGCAATATCAAGTCAGAATATATCGCACAAATGCAATTTCAAATGGCTTGTACGGGGCGCAAATGGTGTGATTTTATCAGTTATGACCCACGTTTTGTAGGCAGATCATCTGATTTTCGTATGAAAATTAAGCGCATTCACCGTGATGAAGAACAAATCGAACGGATTAATCAAGCGGTCGAAATCTTTTTAGCAGAAATAGACCAAGAGATGCAAAAGATTTTGGCAAAAGCTGCTTAAACCTATGGGGGTGCTCTCTCCTTCTCCTCTTGCTTAAGCACCCCCACCCATTTACCAAGGAAATTAAACGTGTGTAACATCAAACATATTATCATGCAGCCTGCTAAAGATGAGGAATTTTGTTTTTTTACCATTGGCTATGAAGGAAAGTCCCTTGAGAATTATCTTAAGAGTCTCATAGAAAACAATATCAAAACTTTATGTGATGTTCGTAAAAATCCAATAAGTAGAAAACACGGATTTTCAAAAAGACAATTAGAGCAAGCTGTAAGCAACATTGATATTGAATATATGCATATGCCTGAACTTGGAATTGCTTCTGAAAAACGAAGAAATTTGAAAACACAAAAAGATTATGACCGCCTTTTTGAAGATTATCAAAATACAACTCTCAAGAATAATTCTTGTGCAATAAATAAATTATATCAAATTTTTTTAAATAAAAAGCGCGTTGCAATCACCTGTTTTGAAGCCAATGTATGCATGTGCCATAGAGGACAACTCGCATTAGCTCTTACTCAATTGCCTGATTGGAAATATGAAATTGAACACATCTAAAAAATAAACTTGCAGATTTTTAAAAGTTGGAGTGCTTCACATGCCTTCCAGCCCCCACCCATTTAATTAACATAAAAAAGAGAAAGGTAATGAGATGATATTTGATGATGGAGATAGATATGTAACGACACGTGAGTGTGCACAGCTTTTTAGTGTATCCACAACAACGATTCGCAATTGGGTGCTTCAGGGGTTGTTTCCGGAGCCATATAAGCTAGGGAGAGCAGTGAGATGGAGAAAAAAAGAGATCTTAGCCTTCACTCCAAAGAAAAATAAGGAGCAAATAAGAACAAATTAGGTAAAATTATATAAACTGTAGAAGGTGGTCTAAAAGGTGGTCTGAAAATGGCTATTTAAAGAAAAAATCTATATATTTCAATATGTTAAACACAGAAAGTGGTGCCCCCAGAGAGACTCGAACTCCCGACCCCCTGATTACAAATCAGGTGCTCTACCAACTGAGCTATAAGGGCGTAACCACGTAGGAGTTAGCACAAACTCGTAAAAAGGAAAACAGAAAATTATCAATTTTTGTACATATTAAAAGAAAATTATATAACAAATAAAAAATAATTAGCTTATTTCTTTTTTTAACAATGTTTACAGCAACGTTGAAATTATCCTTATGCCGCTCTGATCTTATAGAATCTGATGATAATCTAATAATTTCGTTTTTGAATTAAGAATCTGAAGAAGTTGGTTTCTGAGAAAGATACTTCTCTAGCCAGTGAATATTATAGTTACCGTCTGCAACATCTTGATTATTAATGAGATCACGAAAGAGAGGCAATGTGGTTTTTATCCCATCAACGACAAATTCATCTAAAGCACGCCGTAAACGCATCATGCATTCCAAACGTGTACGCCCATGAACAATCAGCTTTCCAATCATGCTATCATAATAAGGAGGAATCCGATAACCTGAATAAGCACCTGAATCAACGCGAATTCCTAAACCTCCAGGTGTATGAAAATGTGTAATGGTTCCTGGTGATGGTGTAAAGGTAAGAGGATCTTCTGCATTAATACGGCATTCAATAGCGTGACCGGAAAAACAAACATCATCTTGTGTCACTGAAAGCTTGCAGCCTGATGCAATATGAATTTGTTCATGGACTAAATCTATACCTGTAATTTCTTCAGTTACAGGATGTTCGACTTGTAAACGCGTATTCATTTCAATGAAATAAAATTCACCATTTTCATAAAGAAATTCAACAGTACCAGCTCCACGGTATCCAAGTTCAGCACAAGCATTTGCAACAATACTGCCAATTTTTTTCCGTTCAGTTTCATTAAGTGCAGGTGATGTCGCTTCTTCCCATACTTTTTGATGCCGTCGTTGAATTGAACAATCGCGTTCACCTAAATGAATAGCATTTCCTGCACCATCACCTATGACTTGAATTTCAATATGACGGGGTTTTTCTAAATATTTTTCTATATAAACAGCATCATCACCGAAAGCTGCTTTCGCTTCTGAACGCGTTGTTTTAAGAGCTATAGAAAATTCTTGTTCAGAATGAACGACTCTCATACCACGCCCACCACCACCGGCAGAAGCTTTTATAATAACGGGATAACCAATTTCACGAGCAGTGCGTAAAGCATCTGATTCTTCACTAACAGCTCCATCTGAACCAGGAACAACAGGAATACCAAGCTTTTTGGCAGTTTTTTTTGCCTCAATTTTATCGCCCATGATTCGAATATGAGCAGCCGTTGGACCGATGAATGTAATATCATGGGCTTCTAGAACATCTGCA
Source organism: Bartonella sp. AU15XJBT (assembly GCF_028618615.1). Taxonomy (NCBI): domain Bacteria; kingdom Pseudomonadati; phylum Pseudomonadota; class Alphaproteobacteria; order Hyphomicrobiales; family Bartonellaceae; genus Bartonella; species Bartonella sp. AU15XJBT. Next base: position 57,098 of record NZ_JAQITG010000010.1, on the reverse strand, counting down.
AACTTTGCATTTTCAGAAAGAAAGCCATAACCTGGATGAACTGCATCAGCTCCTGTAATTTCACAAGCAGCAATAATTTGCTGAATACTCAAATAAGAATCACGAGCGGGGGGAGGGCCAATACAGACACTTTCGTCAGCAAGACGAACATGCATTGCGTCTGCATCAGCAATAGAGTGAACAGCTACGGTTTTTATGCCAAGTTCTTTACAGGCACGTAAAACGCGAAGAGCAATTTCTCCCCGATTAGCAATGAGGATTTTTCGAATCATGGTTACCCCTCGCTTTATTCAACAATAATAAGTGATTCACCAAACTCAACAGGTTGGCCATCTTTGACAAGAACAGCGGTTACTTTGCCTGAGCGTGGTGATGAAATTTGATTCATTGTTTTCATGGCTTCAATGATCAGTAATGTTTCTCCTTCAGAAACATTTTGCCCTACTTCTACAAATGGTTGCGCACCTGGTGAAGGGGCAAGATAAGCTGTTCCAACCATTGGAGAGGTTATTGTATTTTTTGATTTATCTTCTTGGGGAGGTTGTATGGGAGATTCGGTTGTTGGAACTGGAGAAGATGTTACAGAAAAGCTAGGAGTAGCAACAGGTGAATAAATTGCTTGTTCGGAAGAAGTTGAGGTATTTTGGCGTGAAACGCAAATACGAAGCTCCCCTTGTTCAACTTCAATATTCGTTAAATTTGTATCATTCAAAATTTCAGCAAGATCGCGAATAATTTTCGTATCAATTGCGGTATATTTTGCCGAATCTATTTTTTTTGTTGCCATTTTATTTCTAACTCCTTGATCAATGAAGATCGTCATACGTCATATTATCTTAATTTATGACTGAATATCTCTAGATTAGGGATGATACCTTTTGAGGCTTTAAAGATATTTATTTCCTTTAAGTCATTACACTTTGCAATTTTAAACTCGTATCTGCTTTACGCAAAATTGCACTTATAAGCCTGTTGTCAAAAAAGAGAAAGCATAAAATCACTTCATTTACAGTATTCTTCCTAAAACGGATCAGGTATAGAACAGCTATTCACTGTATATTGTCTATTGCTTGTTTTAGAGTATCTTGTCCGGCTGCGCCAATGAGTATTTTATTACCGATAATGTAAGAAGGTGTTCCCGTAATATGAAGTTTAGAGGCAATTTGAATATTTTCTTTAAAGGTGTTTTGCAGGTCAGGATCTTTTATTGCATTACGGAGTTTTTTTTCATCTGCTCCTAATGAAATAGCTATTTTTATAGCTTTGGCTTCATTCACGCGCCCCTTATGCATTAAAAGTGCTTTGTGAAACTGTGGATATTTTTCTGAAAATTGTTTTCGAAATGCGTAGGCAACGCTATGGACCGCTATAGAATCAGGTCCTAAAATCGGCAAATCCTTGATAATAACCCGTAGATCTGGGTAATCTTTTATCAAGTTTTCTATATCTGAATAGGAACTTTTACAATGTTGACAGTTGTAATCAAAAAAATCAACAAGTACTTTTTTACCATTTGGATTGCCCAAAACAGCGTCATGAGGAGAATGAAAAATTTCCTTTTCTAATAAATGGATGACAGAAGTTTGTATTTGACTTTCGTATGCATTCTGTTTTTCTAGCTTGTCTTGAAGGATAAGCTGCATTTCAATCATAATTTCTGGATGAGTAAGAAGATACTCTCTCACAATTTGTTGAATATGATGAGAATCAATATGGGGTGTAACTTTTTCTTTAAGCTTAGATAAAAAGTTAGAATCCTCCAGAAGTTGTATTTTAAGATTTTCTAAGTTTAAATGATCTGCTGTTTTTGGGGCTGATGTTGCGTTTGATAAAGAAGGGGAAAAAATTAAAATACTCAACATAACAGGGGCTAAAATTTTTGAAACAAGCGTTATTTTTGAGTTTTGAAGTTGATGAATCATCTGTATCCCTTCGTATTTTCTATTGTGTCATTGAGTAAACTATATGAAAAGCGTTCTCTATGTGCAATAAAGCATTAGTTATATTGTGCATTCACGAATGAGCAAAAACATCAATTTTTCTCTAAAAAATTTTATATGATGCACATTTGCAAAGATTATGGTCTCTGAAGGATAAAAAATTTCTCTTTAATTTGTCAAATGTTGTTTTGATAAAAGGGTGTCAAAAAGCTTTTTATGCCTATTGATTGTGGAGAAAAGCAGGTTGATAATACGAAGCGCACTTGTATTGATTTTTTACTGTTACTTTATTGAGTCGTATGAAACAAATTTAAATAATGAAAAATAAAATTATGAAAACCATAACACATTATGAGCTGTTTATCATTGGGGGGGGAATAAACGGGTGTGGATTGGCAAGAGATGCAGCTGGACGCGGTTTTAAAGTGGGATTAGCTGAAATGAATGATCTTGCATCGGGGACATCAAGTACATCAACAAAGCTTATTCATGGTGGTCTTCGTTATCTTGAACACTACGAGTTTAAACTTGTTCGTGAAGCACTAAAAGAACGTGAGATCATTTTACGTATGGCTCCACATATTGTGCGTCCTTTGCGTTTTCTTCTTCCTTATCATAAAGAATTGCGCCCTGCTTGGATGTTGCGTCTTGGACTTTTTATTTATGATTATTTAGGGAAATGGAATCAGAAATTATGGCGCAGTAAAACGATTAATTTTTCAAAAAAGTTTTGCTCTATACTGAAGAAAGAATATCAGAGAGGTTTTGAATATTCTGATGCCAGAGTAGATGATGCCCGTTTAGTCATTGCCAATGCGCGTGATGCGGAAAAGTGGGGAGCTGATATAAAAGTACGGACAGAAGTTCTTTCTTTAAAAAAAGAAGACAAAAAATGGCGTATTGTTCTACAAGACAAATTAAGTGGTAAAGAATACAGTGTCACAGCCTCTTATGTCGCGAATATGACAGGTCCGTGGATTGATCATGTTTTGAGAAGCATATTAAGCTATAAAGAACATCCACCAGTACGGCTTATTAGGGGGTCTCATATTTTGGTTCCCAAGCTTTATACCCATGATCGTGCTTATATTTTTCAAAATGGTGACGGGCGTATTATATTTGCTATTCCATATCAAGAAGATTTTACCTTGCTTGGAACAACAGATTGTAATTATCAGGGCGATCCGGCCGATGTTCATATTACAGATACAGAGATTAGTTATATTTGCGCAGCAGCCAGTGAATATTTCATACAACCAGTGTCGCCTGAAACTATTGTTTGGTCTTACTCTGGAGTTCGTCCACTCTATGATGATGGATCTGCAAAGGCACAAGAAATTACGCGCGATTATGTTTTAAAAGAAATGGGAACAGGAAATACACCAAAGATTCTTAATCTTTATGGTGGAAAAATTACAACTTATCGTAAATTGGCTGAAGATGCGATGAAATTCGTTGAAAAAGCGCTTGGGAAAAAGGGAGCTTCATGGACGGCTAATGCAGTACTTCCAGGAGGTGATTTTCCTTATAACCAATTAGATACAATTGAAAATAGGATTGCTCTTTTGACACCAGATTTAGATGCTTTTACACATCGCAGACTTGCACGCTCCTATGGTACGGAAGCATTGGTGATATTTGCAGATCGTAAGGCAGATAGAGGAAAAGATTTTGGACATGGGCTTTATGAAGTAGAAGTAAAATGGTTGATGGAAAAGGAATGGGCTAAAACATGTGAAGATGTGTTATGGCGTCGTTCAAAACTTGGCCTTTTCTTTAATGAGCAAGAGGTTGATACTCTTTCTTCCTATATGCAAAGCCAAAAAGAAATTGAAAAACGTTTATAATCGTTTAGCTTCATAGATTTTATCTGCAATGTTGTAAAATATTTTTCTTCAAGAGATATTGATACAAACCATACAGGTCGAAAAGACAACGATTGTCTATATCATCAATTTAGTTTTTTTTGCAACAATCATAAAATGGCAAAATTGGGTGGAATATTTAGAATGAAATTTGTCTGTTCTATGCAGGAAAAACTAATAAATCTCACTAAGAAAAACTCATGGAGAGAAGATAATTTATAATCGGATTCGTATGGAATAAGAAATCTCTGTTTTTTATTGGAGAAGAAATAAAAGTACTTTTGTTTCACAATGAATTGAAAAAGGCTAAAGAAAATTAAACCTATCATGGGAAGTTGTATAATGTTTTAGTTTATTATTTTAAACTCTGTGCTAAAACATGTAACGATAGAAGGTTAATGGGCTGTAATAAGAACTTGTAAATGAGTTTTTACATTATAGATAACAATCTTCTTTCTTCATGTTTATATATATCTGAATATGACTCTATGAGAAGTATAGTTTAATATGATCGATTATTATATCCCTTTATATCAATTGAATAAAGGGGGTGTTATTATGCTCATAATGGTCTTAGAAAATAAAATTTTCTGTAAACTAAAGTTAAGTATTTTTCTCTATATCAAAGAGAGAGCTATAGGGATATAAGAGCAGTGCCCTTATGATATTTTACAATCTTCCATCGCCTGTAAAATTTGCAGTAGCACCAATGTTGGACTGGACAGACCGACATTGCAGGTTTTTTTATCGTCTTTTAACAAAAAAAGCACTCCTTTATACGGAAATGATGGTAGCAGATGCTATCATTCATGGTGTTCGCGAACAATTGTTGGCTTTTAGCCATAAGGAATGTCCAGTTGCATTACAATTAGGGGGAGCAGATCCGAAAAAGTTGGCAGAGGCTGCACGGATTGCTGAAGATTTTGGTTATAACGAGATAAATCTCAATGTTGGTTGCCCATCAAATCGTGTTCAAGCAGGCGTATTTGGAGCTTGTTTGATGTTACATCCTGATATTGTGGCAAATGCTGTGGAAGCGATGAAAAAAGTAGTTACTATACCTGTAACGGTCAAATGTCGAATTGGAGTGGATGAACAAGATGAAGAATTAGCGTTAGATCTTTTAGCGGATAAAGTTTGGGATGCAGGGTGTGATGCCCTTTGGGTCCATGCGCGTAAAGCGTGGCTAAAAGGATTAAGCCCGAAAGAAAATCGCAATATTCCGCCCCTTAATTATGAAAGAGTTTATAAATTAAAACGCAAATATCCTCATAAATTCATTGGAATAAATGGGGGAATTAAATCAATTGATGAGATCAAAGAGCACTTGGTTTTCTGTGATGCTACCATGGTTGGCCGCCAAGTTTATCATGATCCAACTTTGTTAAAACATATTGATTTTGAACTCTATGGGGAATCGCAGAATAATTTGAGTGAGAGTGATCTTATTGAAACCATGTGTGATTATGCGGCTCAACATATTGCATCGGGAGGGCGGCTTTCTCATGTGACGCGTCACATGATTGGTTTATTTCATGGGCGGGGTGGGGTACGTCGATGGCGACAAATATTATCAAATGATGCGACAAAACCAAATGCAGATATATATATTTTAAAAGAGGCTTTTTCCGCTCTCCTTGGATGATAGCTCGACAATTAATTTAGATCATTTATGCAATTTGATTTTTTCGCGATGATTTTTCCCACTTTAATTTTATAATTTTTAAAAGTTCATAACTTTTATTATGAAAAGAATGTTAGAATTTATATATTAAAGGGCATACTTATTATAGAAAATAGGTTAAGGGTATCCTGTAAAGGCAATCACAAGATATTGATGATATTTTGGATCTTGTATGTTTGTTATTGGGGTAGAAAATAGAATATAAAAATCATCGTTTTTATAATATTTAATATTTTTAAAACACTGTTTAAAAAAGCAATAAATTATTCATACCCTATATATATGACGTGATTTTCATTAAACATTGCAGATTTTAAAAGGTATCCTCATGACCGTTAGTCCATTTGATGATTTTCGTGCTTTGCTTACAAATTTACCTGTTGCTGATGAGTTTTCTATAATTTTGGCTAAAAAACGGCAAGAAAACTTAACAAAAGCGCGAGGAGCATTAGGAAAACTGGGAGATATTGCTGTTTGGTATGCGGGGTGGAGAGGTACAGAAAAACCTATCGTAACGCGACCTTTGGTCGCTATTTTTTCTGGAAACCATGGTATTGTAGAAGAGAATATTACACCATTTCCACAATCTATGACACAAAAGATGGTTCAAAATTTTGCATCTGGTGGTGCTGCTATCAACCAAATTTGTATAGCTTATGATCTTGGATTAAAAATATTCGATTTAGCACTTGAATATCCAACAATGAATATTACGAGGGATGCCGCGATGGACGAGCGGAGTGCGGCTGCTACAATGGCATTTGGTATGGAATCTATTGCTGGTGGGACAGATCTTTTATGTATCGGTGAAATGGGGATTGGAAATACAACAATAGCTTCAGCTTTATGTTTTGCATTATTTGGTGGAGAAGTTGAAGAGTGGACAGGAAATGGTATGGGATCGGAAGGTGATTTTTATCAACGTAAAATAGCAGCGATTAAGAAAGCCGTCGCTTTGCATAAGGAACATTTTAATGATCCTTTTGAGATAATGCGCCGCTTAGGAGGACGTGAAATTGCTGCTATGGTTGGTGCTATTTTAGCGGCAAGAATGGAAAAAATACCCGTTATTTTAGATGGTTTTGTGGCAACGGCCGCTGCTGCTATCCTTTATAAAATGCATCCAAGAGCTCTTGAACATACCCTTGTTGGACATGCTTCTTCTGAGAAAGCTCATCGTAAACTTTTAAAAAAAATTGGTAAAGAACCACTTCTGGATTTGGGAATGCGCCTTGGTGAAGGAGCAGGAGCCGCTATGGCTGCTGGTATTGTCAAGGCTGCTGTTTTAACACATGCGCAAATGACGGTTTTGGAACAAGAAAGTTTGAATACATAAAAGAATGATGAGAAGGATATAAAAAACTCTTAAGAATTTTGTTCACTCGCCTTTTCGTGTAATTTAATATAATTAAGTGGAAGTTCTGTTGTATATTTAATCTGTTCCATTGCGAAAGAAGATGAAACATCACGGATGTCAATTTTAGAAATTAATTTTTTATAAAAAAGATCATAAGCTTCAATATCGGGAACAACGACACGCAATAAATAATCAATATCTCCACTCATTCGATAAAATTCAATAACTTCACGGAATTCTTGCACAATTTTTGAAAAACGCTTAAACCATTCATGACTATGAGTGTTTGTACGAATAGAAACAAAAACAGTAACGTGCGCATTTACTTTTTCTGGAGAGAGAACGGCAACGCGTCGCTGAATGACACCATCTTCTTCAAGTTTTTGAATTCTACGCCAGCAAGGGGTGGTCGAAAGCCCAACTTTTTTAGCAATATCAGCGACAGAAAGTGTCGCATTTTCTTGCAGAAGATGTAAAATTTTTCGGTCAAGACGATCCATATTTTTTCTCAATAGTTTATAAAAATTTACGCACTAAACGACGCAGATATACAATAAGCTCATCGTTAAACCATGGATTTTTCTGTAACCAAGAAGTATTTCGCCATGATGGATGAGGCAAAGGCATAACATTATAGCCTCGAGGTTGAGAGATGGAAAGGATATTTTTCCAATCACGAACGGTTGCTGAAACGGTTTTATGTTTTAATTCTGTAATATGCCACTTTTGCGCATAACTGCCAATAGCAAGAACAAGCTTTATTTGAGGCATCGCTTGAAATATCTTTTCATGCCATATTTCTCTACATTCACGTCGTGGCGGCAAATCAGCTTTATTTTTGTCATAACCTGGAAAACAAAATCCCATAGGAACAAGTGCAAAAAGAGATCTATTATAAAATTCTTCTTTTGTTACATTAAGCCAATCACGTAATCTTTCGCCAGAGCGATCATTAAAAGGGATAGATGTTTCATGAACACGCAATCCTGGTGCTTGTCCTGCAATTGCAATTGAAGCCGTATCAGATAAATAAACCACGGGATTGGGTTCATGAGGAAGAGGAGGAAAATAATGTGGTTGTTGGATACAAACCCGACAGGAATAGATTTTTTTTTCAAGTTTGATAATCTGACTACATTGTTTCATTGGTCAATAAAATTTAAAAATATTTTTCTTATTCTGTGCGAGGATTTGCTTTGCGCCATTCTTTCGGTCGTTGAAAACTTGATGCCCATATCCCCCTTTTTTTTCTTCTGGCTTCTTGCTCTTCTTTGGGATACTCATAATAGCTTACAGCCCAACCATTCTGTACAAGCATTGCATTGATATTGCTGACTTGTTTCGTTTGACATGTTGCAAGAATGCGGCGATATTTATCTGTTTTATGCCAGTGACATGTGACAATTTGATTTTCGAGTAGTTGTTCTAAATATTTTTTTGCCTCAAGCCCACAAGGGTATTGTGCATCTTTTTTTCCACAAAATTGGTGGAGCTCGGGAGCATCAATTCCAACCAGTCGAATCTTAATGGAAGAAATCGTGATGGAATCGCCATCCATGATTAATGCCTTTCCTTCAACAGAATTTTGAGAAGAAAATTTTTCTTTTTGAGGTAACGGTTGAGTCTGCTTAAAATAAGTTGCCATAATGATAAGCATGCTAGAGGCGACAAAAATACTAAAACCGATAATTTTTTTTAAGCTTCTTAGATTAAAATGAGAAAGAAATTTTTTCATGAAATAAAGAAACTGCTACTATCATTATAACGCATTTTATAGAGTATTACGTATAATTCTTTCAAAAAACTTTTATTCACATGACAAAACAATATCTCGTTTTAATGATAAAATCTTTGTTAGATATCACAATAATCAAATACTCATGCAGTATGATATGTAAGCAACTTAAAAAATAAATCAACTCAGCCAAATTTGTACAGAACATACAAATTTAAAGTTGTACAGATTTTAAGGTGAATTTTTTAAGACACCAAAAAACACTCCCCAGAAAATAACTTTGAAGAGCAATAACGCCACATTTCTTTTAGAGTATAAAACCTATCAAGAATGATTGGCTTATTCATTTAATTTTTGTTTCTTTAAATTCAACGTGCTTTTTTACAACTGGATCATATTTACGTTTGCTCATTTTATCTGTCATTGTACGGCTGTTTTTCTTTGTTACATAAAAAAAACCAGTATCTGCAGTTGATAAAAGCTTGATCTTAATGGTTGCTGCTTTAGCCATAATGTAAAAACCCTATTTATACTGAAAAAAATATTATCCCTGCCAAAACTTATTTCTGACATCATCAGATTTCCCGGCAACACTACGGATGTTCTCAAAAAAGTCAAGAGCTGATTAATTTTCTTATAAGTTGAACAAACACCAAAATGGCATATAAACCGAAAAAAATAGCCATGGCTATTGAAAAACCGAAGGGTTTAAAAATATCCATGGATTTTCCAATAAAGGTCGGTCCGATGAGCATACCAATTCCATAGCAAAAAATAAAAGCTGAATTAGCAGCAGCAAGTTCTTGCCCCTTGAGACGTGCTCCTAAATGTGCAAGACTAATTGTATAAAGGCTCGCTGATACCCCCCCTAGAACAAACAGATCAAACATCAGAATCCATGGATATTGAGTAATCCATGGTACTATAAAAGTTCCCACAAAGCCTAAGATAGCGCAACTTATCAACGGATAGCGCCGATCTTTGGCGTAGTCACTTATCATGCTGATAGGAATTAAGAGGAAAACATTCCCGAGTGCAAGGGTTGCCATAAAGTGTGCTGCTTCATTCTCATTATAACCAATGGATAAACTAAAGGGTATTATAAGCGTTAATGTGCCCATTTGAATGGCCCCGTAAACAAGGACCGCCATCATCGCGCTTGGAACGTGAAAAAGATAACGAAAAAATGGCGTATATTGATTTTTTTGAAATTCTGGACTTAATTTCCAAGCTGCAAGAATTGGTATAGTAGAAAGTATAATAAGGCTATAGCCAACAGCAAAAGGAATAAATCCTTGTGTTCCCACTTTTGCTAGCAGCGTTAGACCTATCACAAACCCTAATCCTAAGACAATAGCGTAAATAGAAAGGACCAAACCACGTTTTCTAGGAGGAGCATAACTGTTGATCCAAAACTCTGACAGGATAAACATAACTGTCATGGTGAAATGTAATATAAACTTTAAAATGAACCAAACCCATATGGGATCAAAAAAATAGAATCCTAAAAAACTTAAAGATCCTATCGCCATCATAAGCAATATTGTTTGAGCGATGCCTAAGCATAAAGCAATTCGAGACGTAAAAATAGCTGCAATAATTGTGGCAATTCCACCAACTGTTCCACTATAACCGATCGTACTGTTGGAAAGTCCTTTCTCTGTCATAAGAATAGAGACAAGTTGTGTTCCCATTGCCAATGCTGTTCCAACAGTGCCAATGGTTGCAATAGCTGCAATAATTGCACGTAAAGAATTATTTTGAGCGTCAAAGAATTTTTTCATGAAAATAGTTTAAGGTACTTTTGTTTATTCAAACAACCAAAAGGTGAGCTGAAATAAAAGAAAGATCAAACCAACTTTTGCAGATTTTCTCATTTCATTGAGTATAAAAAACTCTGCAATACTTTTAATAAAAAATAAAACATATATGTTATTATATGCTAAAGAAAGCGTATTGTATACATAAAATAATATAGAGAATAAACAGTATAGAAAATTTATTGTGTTAAATCATTATTATATTATTAATTATTAAAGAGGGAATAAAAAGCTTAATTTATTTTTAATTAATATTTCCTTCTTCCATAAAAAGTGCGCTTTTGTTTTTTTAATTTGTTTTTATGGTAGGATGTCGATGAAAATTTGATTGGACGAGGCTCTGTTAAGAGTTCAAAGCCTAAAGAACCAGCAAAAGGTTGTACAGTTATAAGTTTTACTTCTACAATATCACTGAGCTGATAGCCTTTATGGCTATGTTGTCCTACAAGAATATGTTGCGCTTCATCAAAATGATAGTAATCATTTTTAAGTGTAGAAATATGGACAAAACCATCTGTATTGAGTTTATCAAGTGAGATAAAAAGGCCTGCTTTTGTGACTCCAGAAATGCGGCCTGTAAAAACACGGCCGATTTTATTCGTTAAATAGTGAGCAACAAGCCGATCAATCGTTTCTCTTTCAGCCATCATTGCACGACGCTCATATAAAGAAATTTGCGTAGCAATTTCTACAAGATTCTGTTCTTGTGTATCAGTTAATTGATCATTTCCTAGTTTAAGAGCTTTAATGAGTGCTCGATGAATAATGAGATCAGCATAACGACGAATTGGTGATGTAAAATGTGTATAGTTCTGCAAATTCAAACCAAAATGGCCACTATTTTTAGGATTGTATTCTGCTTGTGATTGTGAACGCAAAATAACTTGATTGACTAGTTCTTTTTGTTCGGTATGAGCAACCTTTTCTAAAATTCTATTAAGGCGTGCTGAAGTTAATTCTGCACTTTTGGAGAGGGATATCCCTAAACTTCGAAGGAAATTCCGCAATATTTCTTGTTTGGCAAGAGAGGGTTTGTCATGAATACGATAGATGAGGGGCTGATGATGTTTTTTTAATGTTTCAGAAGCAGCAATATTGGCTTGTATCATAAACTCTTCAATCAAACGATGAGCTTCTAAATGTTCTTCACTCACAACATCTTGGATGCATCCATTTTGATCAAGAATAATTTTTTTTTCTGCTATTTCTAATTCTAGTGGTTGTCGACGATCTCGCGCTGCTTCAAGGCATGTATAAGCTTCCCATAAAGGGTGCAAGATATTCTCAAGCAGGGGAGCGATTTTTTTATGGATATGTCCTTTTCTTGCCAATTGTACTTCTTGATAGGAGAGTTTAGCTCTTACACGCATCATAATACGATGAAAACTATGTTTTTGTTTATTACCGTTTGCATCAAAAATCATACGAACGGCTAAAGCTGGTCTTTCTTTTCCTTCATGCAGAGAACACAAATCATGAGAAAGGCGTTCAGGCAGCATTGGTACAACGGTATCGGGAAAATAAATAGAATTTCCGCGTTTTAATGCTTCTTTATCTAAAGCACTTCCTGTTTTGATATAATAAGAAACATCCGCAATGGCCACAATAATAATCCAACCACCATTATTTGTAGGGTCTTCATCCTTGCTTGCATAGACTGCATCATCATGGTCTTTTGCATCTGGTGGATCAATCGTAATAAATGGCAATTGTCGCCAATCTTCGCGATTATCCATATTGGCAGCTTTGATATGTTTAACTTGCTCAAGAACGCTTTCAGGAAAAATATAAGGAATTCCTTTTGAGAGAAGAGCAATCATTGAGAGCGTTTTCTCACTCTTAATATGCCCTAAAACATTTTTTATTTGCGCACTTTTCAGTCCATAACCAGTATTTTTTTTTATTTCAACTTCGACGAGATCACCCGTTTCAATCTTCATTTCTGGAGATATTTCAACCATGAGCTCATCGGTTTTGTGGTCTATAGGATCAAGGCGCCATTGATTATTTTCCAACTTTCGTACAATACCAAATGTGCTCTTTGGGGATACATCAATTTTACGAATAATTCGCCCCGTATAAGAGGAACTTTGAGAATTTTTATTTCGAAAAACTTTTACAAGAACATGATCTCCAACGCCAATGCTCCCTCCCTTTATGTGATGAAAAGAGTGTATTTCAATATTGGGCTTTGGAGTATCTTCCCATTCAAAAGGTTGTGCAATAAAACTGCCATCTTTATCACGACCGCTGATTTTTACTAAAGCAACAGGGGGTAATTTTTTTTTGTTTATTGCCCTTTTACGCTGTTTAGATATAAGATTTTGATCCTTTAGTGCACGTAATATATCTCTAAGCCAAATACGAGAATCGCCTTTTAAGTTAAAAGCTTTGGCGATTTCTCGTTTACTTGATCGATCAGGGTTCTCATTGATAAAGGAAAGAATTTCTTCCTTATTGGGCAATTTTTCTCCCTTGACTGAGGAGAGGTATTTTACGTTTTTTTCACCTTTAGCCAAAATTTATGTCTCTTTTGTTTTTGCTTTTGTTTTGGAAGAAGCTCTTTTTGAAGTTGTCTTTTTACTCGATTCTTTAGCCGATATAAGCTCTAATGCCTCTGTAAGTGTTACACTAATGGGATCTTTCTCTTTTGGCAATGTTGCATTAATTTTACCCCAATTGATATAAGGACCATAACGCCCATTGCGCACGGTGACAGTTCCTCCTTCTGGATGCTCTCCTAATGTTGCCAATGCTGCAGATGTTGTTCTGCTTTGCTTGGTTTTATTTTCTTGTTGTTCTGCCAATACTGTAACAGCGCGATTGATACCAATATCAAAAACTTCATCTGCATGAAGAAGGCGCGCAGATTTTCCATTATGGCTAAGGTAGGGACCATATCGTCCAATTGTCGCCGTGATTATTTTTCCAGTTTCAGGATGGACGCCAATTTCACGGGGAAGAGATAGTAAAGCCAAGGCTTTTTCAAGGGTTATATTTTCTGCCTGCCATTCTTTTGGTAGTCCTGCACGTTTAACTTCTTTGCTTTCACCCAATTGAATATAGGGACCAAAACGGCCATTGCGAAGAGAAATATCTTTTCCAGTTTCAGGATCAAGACCAAGCATAACAGGTTCGTCATTGCGCACAGCTTCATTCTCTTCTTCTGTATCTGTACCAAGTTGGCGTGTGTATTTACATTCAGGATAATTGGAACAGCCAACAAAAGCACCATAACGACCGAGTTTTAATGATAACTGACCATTTTTACACAGAGGGCAGGAACGCACATCACTTCCGTCTTCGCGTTCAGGAAAGGCAAGAGGTGCTAATGTCACATTTAAAACATCAAGAACATTGGCGATACGGAGTTCTTGGATATTGCTAATAGATGCATTAAATCCATCCCAAAAATCGCGTAATACGTCTTTCCAAGAAAGTTTGCCATCAGAGATAAGATCCAGCTTTTCTTCAAGATCTGCTGTAAAACCATATTCTACATAGCGATTAAAGAAATTTTCAAGAAAGGCTGTAACAATACGCCCCTTAGCATCAGGAATAAGTTTGCGCTTATCAATGACAATATACCCACGATCACACAATGTTGCCAATGTGGAGGCATAAGTTGAAGGACGACCAATTCCTAATTCTTCAAGCTTTTTAATTAAGGAGGCTTCAGAATAACGGGAAGGGGGCTCTGTGGTATGTTGTACAGATTCAACCTTTTCTTTTGTAAGTACTTCACCCGTGTTTATTTGTGGTAAACGTGTTGATTCATTTTCTTCATTATTTTCTTCGTCTCGTTGATCCGTATAGACGGAAATAAACCCGTCAAAACGCACAACAGATCCTGTTGCACGAAGATTTGCACGGTTGTCTCCCTGCTGGGCTTCAATTTCAACGGTTGTACGTTCAATTTCAGCAGAACACATTTGGCTAGCAATAGCGCGCTTCCATATCAGCTCATAGAGCTTTGCCTGATCATTGTCGAGAAAATCACGGACTTGGTTGGGGGACCGTTGAAAATCTGTTGGGCGGATTGCTTCATGCGCTTCCTGAGCATTTTTTGCCTTTGTTGAATAAAAACGCGGTTTTTCAGGAATATAGTCCTTTCCAAAAGATTCATAAATTACTTTTCTTGCAGCATCAATGGCTTCTGGTGCTATTTGCACACCATCGGTACGCATATAAGTAATAAGTCCTGCCATTTCACCGTTAATTTCAATCCCTTCATAAAGCTTTTGGGCAATTTGCATCGTGCGAGAAGCTGAAAAGCCTAATTTTGAAGAAGCCGCTTGTTGTAGTGTAGAGGTTGTAAACGGAGGAAAAGGATTTCTCTTTGTAGGTTTTGCTTCAACACTGAGTGTATGATATTGAGCCTTCTCCAACATAAGGCGAATTTGATCTGCTTGTTCTTGAGATTGAATATCAAGTTTGCCAATCTTTCTTTGATTAAACATTGTTAATCTGGCTTGGAAATGATCATTTCGGATGGTTTTTAACTGTGTTGTAATGGACCAATAATCTTCTTTGATAAAATGTTCTATTTCTGATTCACGATCACAAATAATACGCAAAGCAACCGACTGAACGCGCCCAGCCGAGCGTGCACCAGGGAGTTTACGCCATAAAACAGGTGAAAGTGTAAAACCTACGAGGTAATCGAGAGCACGACGTGCAAGATAAGCATCGACAAGTGATGTATCAATATCACGTGGATTGTTCATGGCATCAAGTACAGACTTTTTAGTGATGGCATTGAAGACAACTCTTTTAATAGGTTTATCTTTTAAAACTTTTTTTTGACGAAGAACATCCAGAATATGCCATGAAATAGCTTCCCCTTCACGATCAGGGTCTGTTGCTAAGATAAGGCTGTCGGCTTCTTTAACGGCTTTTGCTATTTCATTTAAACGTTTAGCAGCAGCAGAATCTATATCCCATTTCATCGAAAAATCTTGATCCGGTAAAACGGAACCATCTTTTGCAGGCAAATCACGAACATGTCCAAATGATGCGACAACTTTGTATTGAGACCCAAGATATTTATTAATTGTTTTTGCTTTAGCTGGAGATTCAACGATAACGATATTCATAATTTTACCCGAATATTGAAATAAAAACCTTTTTATAAACGCCTTTCACGCGAATAGCTAATGGCAATTGCTTAAGAACAGATAAAAAAAATATTAGCCATATAAAAAACATGAATATTGTACAACTTGTGATTGTTATTATTAAAGCGTACCCTATATGGAATTACACGATTTGTTTTCCACTGTTATTACAAAAATGTACGGCGAAATACTAAGATAACGTCTATTGAGAGGTAGGAGGGGAAATGCTCAAGGATAGAGGATTATGTTTATAAATCATTTGAAAGTTATCCAATATATTACAGATATGTCAAAGCAAATGAATCAGATGGCGCATCAGGCGCGTAGTCCGCTTTTAGCATTGCTGTTGGATATGGTTGCCAAAGAAGGGCAAAGCATTATTAATAGTGCTGAGGCTCTTGGGGAAGATCAAGATTCGACAATGACACACAACCACCAGAGTGTCGAATAAGCTTTCCAGCAAGGTCGAGTTCTACCAACAAGAGGTAGAGAGTTGGGAGTGAAACACCTGAGTGCGTACTGAGTGTGTCTAAGTCGATTGGTGTTGTTGAGAGCGCGGAGAGAACTGCTGCACGTGCTGCATCATCATTTGTTAAAGAGGGCTGGCTGTTTTTTTCGTCTACTGAATTAAAATTCTCCTTTGCAAGTTGTAAAGAGGGTGGTTCCTCAAAAAAATTGAGTTGGGAATTTGGAAGTGGTGAAATTAATGGTGTAAGTGTTTCTATGATGTCAGAAGGATGTGTGGTGAGTAGAGCGCCGTCCTTGATAAGGTTATTTGTACCAACAGATCTTGGATCAAGTGGAGAACCGGGAATGGCAAAAATCAATCGTCCCATTTCAGCGGCTTGACGCGCGGTAATTAAGGACCCGGAGCGCAGGGCTGCCTCCACAACCAAGAGACCAAGCGATAGAGCTGCAATAATACGATTTCTTCTCGGAAAATCGATAGCGCGTGGCTTCCAAGAAATGGGCATCTCGCTGATGATGGCTCCACCGTTGGCGATAATATCTTCATGCAACTTTTTATTTTCAGGAGGATAAATATGATCAATTCCCCCAGCCATGACTGCAACAGTTCCTGTTTTTAAACTTGCTTGATGCGCAACGCTATCAATTCCACGAGCGAGCCCAGAAATTGTTATAAAGTCTGCTTCTCCGAGAAAATGTGCAAATTGAGCCGTAAGCTTTTTCCCAGCAGCTGAAGCATTTCGAGAGCCTATAATTCCAATAGAAGTTTTTTGAAAAATTGAAACATTCCCTTTGATAGCAATAAGTGGAGGAGGAGCTTCCGTAACCTTAAGAAAAGCTGGATAATCTGGTTCTCCCATACCGATAAACCGAACACCTAATCTTTCAGCTTCTTGTATTTCTTTTTCCGCATCTTCTAAGCTTGCTATTTTAAGTAATGCAGAACCACCTCCTTTTCTACTAAGCTCTGGCAGCGCTGCTAGAGCATTTTCTGCTGTTTTATAATGATCAATGAGATTGCGAAAACTAACAGCTCCAATATTTTCACTGCGCAATAACCGTAACCAGCTTAGACGTTGACGATCAGTAAGCAGGATTCCTTTATTTATCTCTGTTTTGCGTACCAATCTTACTTTCTTCCCCAATGAGTAATCTACTGATATTTGCAGAATGTTTTATGAACACAAATAGGCTCATCGCGATCAGCATACAACAGAAATAAGAATCGGAAAAATAAAAAACAAATATCGGCGTGATCGTAACTGCAACAAGCGCAGATAATGAAGAATAACGCATGAGAAGAAAAATCGCACTCCATACAATAATAAAAATAATTGCTGCAGGCCAATAGACTCCTAAACAAACCCCTAGATAGGTAGCAACACCTTTGCCACCTTTAAATTTAAGCCATACGGGAAAAAGATGTCCTAAGAAAGCAAAAAAACCCGCTAGAGAAACAAGGATACTATTGTCTTGCGGATCACTAAAGAACTTTATAACAAAAACAACGATAGCTCCTTTCAACATATCACAAAGAAGTGTTAGAGCAGCAACTTTTTTATTTCCTGTTCGTAAAACATTTGTTGCACCAATATTGCCGGAACCGATTGTTCGTATATCGCCAAGTTTTGCCAATCTCGTAAACAGAAGACCAAATGGAATCGAGCCAATGAGATAAGATACGAGGAAAATAAACCATGGAGTGAACTGAAAAAATATTTCTGCTTCATTCATTAAAAATCTCATTAAGTTTGTTGATCAAATTGAAAAACGGATTTCCCTTTCACAAAGGTCTGGAGCACGCGTCCTTGAAAACGTGCATTCTCAAAAGGGGTATTTTTTGAACGTGAATAGAGCTTCTCTGTCGAAACAACCCATGGTTCTTCAAGATCAACGACAATAAGATCTGCATAAGCACCTTTCTTCAGTGTTCCAGCATTGAGTCCAAAGAGCTTTGCAGGCGTCGTTGACAAAAGTTCAGTTATCCGTAGAAGAGATAAGCTCTCATCATGATAAAGACGTAAGGCTGCACTCAATAAGGTCTCCATACCAATAGCGCCAGCTGCTGCGTCATTGAATGGTAAACATTTTGTGTCGATACCCTGAGGATCATGGGAAGAGACAATGACATCTATAGTTCCATCTTTTATTGCTTCAATCATTGCTATACGGTCTTCTTCTGTCCGCAATGGGGGCATGAGGCGGAAAGAAGTTTGATATTGGCCAATGTCATTTTCGTTGAGAGATAAATGATTAATCGATACACCGGCTGAAATTTTCTCACTGCGTTGCTTACTTAAACGAAGGGCATCAGCAGACAGTGCTGTTGATATCTGGGCGGCATGATAGCGTGTTTGCGTTAATGCTGCTAAGCGCAGATCCCTTTCAAGTGGGATAACTTCTGCTTCACGGGGGATGCCAGAAAGGCCAAGCCAACTGGCAAGCAGTCCTTCATTCATTACGCCTTGTCCTGTAAGATCTTTATCTTGCGTTTCGTGTATCAATGGGACATCAAAATCGCGTGCATAAGTCATTGCACGTCGCATAACAGATGAATTTTGAAGTGTTTTTTTTCCTTCACTAAAAGCAACGACTCCTGCATCCTTGAGTAAACCAAATTCGGTTATTTCTTGTCCGTTGAAAGCTTGTGTAATTGCCGCAACGGGATAAATATTGACCGCTGACATTTCCTCTGCTGTACGCTTAATAAATTGAACGAGGGCAACATTATCAATAACTGGATGCGTGTCTGGCATCATAAGAAAGGAAGTAATACCACCGGCTGCGGCTGCTTGACTTGCAGATGCAATTGTTTCACGGTTTTCATTTCCTGGTTCTCCAACAAAAACACGTGCATCAACAAGTCCAGGGAGAATTGCTTTGTTTTGTGCATTAATAACTTCTGCCCCTGCAGGGGTTCCCTGATTCAGAGCTTCTTTTCCAGAAGCTACAATCCGCCCATTTTCAACAATAACTGTACCAATTTCATCGATTGCACGTGAAGGATCAATAATACGAGCCTTTTGAAAAACAATCGGTTTTATCATTTTTTTTCTCCATTGATCTTCAAGCGTGAATCTAATAAAGCCTCCATGACCGCCATACGCACTGCAATTCCCATTTCTACTTGGGTATGAATCATACTTTGTGGTCCATCGGCTATGTCAGATGCAATCTCCACACCACGGTTTATGGGACCAGGGTGTAAAATAATGCAATTGTTTTTGGCATAAGCTAAATTTTCTTTATGTAAGCCAAAATAATGAAAATATTCACGCGTGGAGGGAATAAAAGAGCCTGTCATCCGCTCATTCTGTAAGCGTAACATCATGATAACGTCAGCATCTTTAAGGCCTTCTTTCATGGTGTTAAAAACCTCAACACTCATATGATTAATTTCGGCGGGTAAGAGTGTTGAAGGGGCAACAGCACGAACACGAGCACCCAAAGCATTAAGACTAAGGATATTAGAACGTGCAACACGTGAGTGCAAGATATCTCCACAAATGGCAACAGTTAATCCTTCAATACGACCTTTTGCTCTCTTAATGGTGAGAGCATCTAATAAAGCTTGGGTTGGATGTTCATGAGCACCATCACCTGCATTAATGACACAACAATCAACTTTTTGCGCTAATAAAGCTGCTGCTCCCGCACTGCTATGGCGAAAAACCAGTAGATCTGGCTTCATTGCATTAAGCGTTGCAGCTGTATCAAGTAAAGTTTCCCCTTTTTTTACAGATGAGTTGCCGATCGCGACACTCATCACGTCTGCTCCCAACCTTTTGCCTGCTAATTCAAAAGAAGATTGTGTTCGCGTAGAAGCTTCAAAAAAGAGATTAATTTGAGTCCGTCCGCGCAAAATAGATTTGGTTTTATCAATTTTGTTAGAAAGGATAACATTTGCTTCTGCACGCTCAAGCAATGTATTAAGGTCTTGTACACTCAGATCTTTAATAGCTAAAAGATGTTCATGAGGGAAAAGTGAAAAAAAATTATCTTGAATCATAGCATTCTTCTTTATCTCTCTCTAAACAGGTTAAACAAGCATTTGTTTGAATATGATAAATGTTTCTTAACTCTAAAAAGACAAATAGTCTATGATATGAATGATTTGAATATAGGAATAGACCTATGAGTGCTGTCTCTGCGCAAAATGCTCGTCGAAAAAATACATTTCTTAGCGATACGCTTATGTTTCGTGTGGCCTCTACTTTGCCTAAGTTTTTATTAGCAAGTTTTGAAGAAATAGGGGATTTTGCTGCGAGTCGAGAAGCATGGAAGCTTTCTTGCTTAGCGAATCATTATAAACCTTTATTGTGTTATAACGATGAATGGGGAAAGCCAACAGAAAAATTAGAAATACATTCTTCCTATCAAGACCTTCAACGATATTCTAGACAAGCGGGGTTGGTTACCTCGCTTTGGGAAAATACTTCTTCAGAAAATGGAGTACGCTATCAAGCGCGGGCGATTCGTTTGGCTTTATCTGCTGGTTTAGAAACAGGGCATTTGAATGAGGTTATTATAACCAGTGCAGCAATTGCTGTCTTAATTAGTGATAGTGAGCTTTTCAAAAAATGGCAAAATGTCCTTTTGTCACGCCAATATGATTCTTCATCAAAGCCTATTCATCATAAAAAATCTGCTTCTCTGACGTGTGCCTTTGATGATATTGAACAATACGCTTTCAATTTTCCAAGTGTTAAGAAAATTTCTTTCGATGAAAATATGGAACGCGATCTGTATCGCTTAAATGTCGTAAAAACCAATGTTATTAATCCTACAGCTGATGGATACCTTGTTAGTGCAGATTTAAATGGTCATTTAAGTTGCTTTTTTGTTCCACGTATACAGGAAAATGGTGCATTAAATGGACTGATATCGATTCGTCATTTAATTCAGCGTTCTGGAGAACTTTTAACACCAGAGGGGGTTGTTGATTTTCAAGGCAGTTATGGCTGGCTTTTGGGAAATGCTGGAGAAGGTCTTAAAGTTATTAAAGATATCGAGACGATGATGCGTTTTGATCAATCTGTCATATCGGCAGGTGTTTTGCGCGCAGCCCTTCAATTTGGTATAGATTTTTTCCGGAAAAAAATGCCAAATCAGCCTTTACCACCACTGACAGAACGTATTTTTGCAGATATTGCATTAGATATTGCTGCTTCACAAGCATTGGTTTTGCGTTTAGCGCGAGCGTTTGACAATGCAGCAAATGACCGTTCTGAAGCAGCTTTTGCGCGCATTATGACACCTATTATTGCTTATCACGTCAGTCAGTTGGTTGTGCCTATTATTGGTGAAATTATTGCACAACTTGGTATTGAAAGCTTTATAGAAAATAATCCATTATCACAAATGTTGCATAATGGGCCTGCGCGAATTGTGAGAAATAGTTCTGCTAATCAATTGGTAAAGGATGCCATTCTTATTGCTGAAAAGGCACCGGGATTGTTTCAGAAATTGTTGGAAAAAATTGCTCTTGATATTGGACCAGCAGGACCACGCGCCATTGAAATTATTAAGTCTGCCGGTGATATGGCCGCTGCAAATGAAGGTGCAGGAAGGTTTTTTGTTGAACAAGTAGCCTATGCAGCAGCTGCTGCGTCATTACGTTCTACGGATATAGAACATGTTGCAAATGCCTATATGGAAAGCCGACTTGGAGGACAATGGAGATCTTCCTACGGGATGCTCATTGCACGCTATAATGCAGGGCATTTGCTCAATGTTCTTTATCCTTCCATATGATGAAAGTTGTGAATTCTATTGAGAGCACCTTGCAATATAAAAGCGGCGGCGGCCGAATCAATTCTGCTTGCTCTTTTAGCGCGCGATACATTCATTTCTAAAAGAGAACGTTCTGCAGCAATTGTTGATAAGCGTTCGTCCCAAAAAACAAATGGAATTTTTGTATGCTCTTTCATATTGCTCACAAAAGCTTTGGTTGCTTGAACACGAGAGCCACTGCTTCCATTCATGTTAAGAGGTAAGCCAATGATAATAACGCCTACATTTTCATGATCAAAAATTTTAATAAGTGTGTGGGCATCTTCTGTAAATTTTTTTCGCTGGAGCACAGGACGCGGATTTGAAATAGTTAATCCCATATCAGAAATTGCAATTCCAATCGTTTTTGTCCCTAAATCTAAGCCTGCTATTGTTTGGCCAGGCAAAAGATGTGTTATAACTTCATTTATATTAATAACAGCCATAGGGATTATAATACGTTTTTTAATGTTTCAGATCTATAATTATATTCCTTATTTATGTTATCTAATATTCTTGCGCTTGTAAGCAGAGCCTTGTATAGCCAGAATAAAGATCAATAAATAAACAAAAAACAGAAAGGCGTAAAAAGTATGTCTGTTGATCAAGAAACCGTCAAGCGGGTTGCACGTTTAGCGCGGATTGCCATTCACGATAATGAGGTGGAACCTATGACAAAAAAATTCAATGCTATTTTAGGTTTTGTAGAGCAATTGAATGAAGTTGATGTTAGTGAAGTTGATCCATTAACATCTGTGATACCGATGACTCTACGAATGCGTGAAGATAGTGTTACAGATGGCAATAAAGCAGCAGATATTGTCGCCAATGCACCTGTTACAGAAGAAAAATTTTTTCTTGTCTCAAAAATTGTTGAGTAACTTTTTATATTTTTGAAATTTGAGAACCAATATGACCGATTTAACAACCCTCACAATTGCACAAGCTCGTGATGCTCTGATAAAGAAAAAGCTTAAAGCAACGGAATTAACGGAAGCTTATTTAAAAGCAATAGAATTGGCTAATCCAATTTTGAACGCTTATGTAACAATAACAGCAGAACAAGCAAGAAAAATGGCTGCTGAATCAGAAGGCCGCTTGGCGAGAGGAGAGGGGGGGCTTTTGGAAGGAATTCCCTTGGGAATTAAAGATCTTTTTGCAACCCGTGGCGTTCATACTCAAGCCTGTTCAAATATCCTTGATGGTTTTAAACCGCATTATGAATCAACCGTTACGGCTAATTTATGGCAAGATGGTGCCGTGATGTTAGGGAAACTTAATATGGATGAGTTTGCTATGGGCTCCTCTAATGAGACATCATATTATGGTCCCGTTATTAGTCCATGGAGAAAAAAAGGCTCGAATGAAAAACTCGTCCCCGGTGGTTCATCGGGGGGATCGGCAGCCGCTGTTGCCGCACAAATTTGTGCTGGTGCAACAGCAACAGATACAGGTGGCTCAATACGTCAACCAGCAGCTTTTACTGGAACTGTAGGAATAAAGCCAACTTATGGACGTTGTTCACGATGGGGCGTTGTCGCGTTTGCTTCGTCCCTTGATCAAGCTGGACCTGTTGCTAGAGATGTTCGTGATTGTGCTATCTTACTCAGATCAATGGCCTCTTTTGATGAAAAAGACTCTACTTCCATGAATTTACCCGTTCCAGATTATGAAAGTTATCTTGGCCAATCAATCAAAGGAATGAAAATTGGTATTCCAAAAGAATATTATCTGGATGGAATGCCTTCTGAAATTATTGAACTTTGGCAAAAGGGAATAAATTGGTTAAAAGATGCAGGTGCTGAAATACACGATATTTCTTTACCTCATACACAATACGCTCTACCTTCTTATTATATTATCGCTCCTGCAGAAGCCTCTTCTAATTTAGCGCGTTATGATGGTGTCCGTTTTGGTTTGCGCGTGCCTGGAAAAGATATCATTGAGATGTATGAAAATACGCGTTCTGTTGGTTTTGGTGATGAAGTCAAGCGGCGTATTTTGGTTGGGACTTATGTTCTTTCATCAGGTTATTATGATGCCTGTTACCTAAGAGCTCAAAAAGTAAGAACACTCGTAAAACGTGATTTTGATCAATGTTTTGATTTAGGTATTGATGCTATTCTTACACCAACAACACCAACACCTGCCTTTGGTATTGCTGATGAAAAAATAAAAAATGATGCTGTTGCAATGTATCTTAATGATATTTTTACGGTACCCGTTAACATGGCTGGTTTACCAGGAATTTCTGTTCCTGCTGGTCTGTCATCAAATGGTTTACCCCTAGGATTGCAACTGATTGGTAGACCTTTTGCTGAAGAAGTCATTCTTCAAATAGCACACATTATTGAACAAACCGCAGGAATATTCTGTGCAGAAAAATGGTGGATATAATCATCAAACCCATAAGAAAGCATTTCTTATCATTGATGAAAAATGCTTTTTTAAAAGGGGGAGGGATGAGTTCTATTTCCTTAATGTCTCACTTTTATCCACCAAGATAAGCTTCTTTAACACGGGGATCAGAAAGCATCGCTTTGCCTTCACCGTGAAATAAAATATGCCCTACCTCTAAAATATAAGCATAATCAGCTATGGAAAGTGCAGCAAATGCATTTTGTTCAATAAGAAGAACAGTTTTTCCCATATCATTAATTTTTCGGATAATCGAAAAAATCTCCCGAACGAGAAGGGGGGCTAACCCCAACGAGGGCTCATCTAAGATGACCATATTAGGATTGCTCATGAGGGCGCGCCCTACAGCAACCATTTGTTGTTCCCCACCTGACATTGTTCCTCCCAACTGTTTTGATCTTTCACGCAGGCGCGGGAAAAGATCAAATATCCATTCAATATCACGAGAAATTCCCTGTTTATCATGACGGATATAAGCGCCTAAATGGAGATTTTCTAAAACAGTGAGATGGGGCATAATACGCCGCCCTTCAGGACTAAGAGCAATCCCTAATCGCAAAATCTCTTCTGGTGATTTTTTAACAATTGATTCGCCATTATAGGTAATTTCTCCATAAACAGAGCGATTAAGTCCTGTAATAGAACGTACAATACTGCTTTTTCCTGCACCATTGGCTCCAATTAAAGTAACAATACTTCCTTTTTTTATGGACATAGAAAGATTTTGTACAGCTTTAATGGCGCCATAATGAACGTGAAGATTTTTTATTTTAAGAATATCCATAAACATCTCCGCCAAGATAAGCTTCAATAACTTTAGGGTTATTACGAATTTCATCTGGTGTGCCATTGGCAATGCAACAGCCATGTTCCATAACCAAAATATGTTGACAAAGCCCCATAACCACTTTCATATCGTGCTCAATAAGAAGAATTGTAAGATCGAAGTCTTTTTGCACTTTTGCTATGAATTTTCTAAGATCTTCACTTTCTTGTGGATTCATGCCAGCGACAGGTTCATCAAGAAGAAGCAATTTAGGCTTTGTGGCTAACGCGCGTGCAATTTCTAAACGTCGTTGCACACCATAAGGTAAAGCTGTTGCCAATTGATTGGCAAGATGATCAAGTTGTAACCGTTCAAGAAGTTCCATGGAATTTTTATAAACTTCCTTTTTTTCTTTCATTGCTTTTGAAAAAAAGAGAGCTGAAGAAAACCAAGGATATTTTTGTCGAACATGCGCCCCCACCATAACATTCTGCAAAACCGTTAATCCTGAGAAAAGGCGAATATTTTGAAATGTCCTGGCAATATGACGCCTACAGATAATATAAGGAGGTTCTCCAGAAATTTTTTGTTCATCAAAAAGAATGGTGCCGCTTGTAGGGGCATAAAACCCAGAAATCATATTGAAAACTGTTGTTTTTCCAGCACCATTGGGACCAATTAACCCAGTAATACTTCCTCGTTTAATGGCCATATTAACTTTATTGACAGCCACTAATCCGCCAAAACGCATTACAATATCATTGAGTGAAAGGATGGCGTCGTTCATAGCTTTCCCTCAGTATTAGAAAGCTTTTTGCGTGTCAAAAAGCTATAAATTCCATTCCATGAAAATTCACGTTGTCCCATCAATCCTTTTCTCCAAAACAAGATAATTACCAGCAATAAAAGAGAAAAAACAACCATGCGAAGTCCTGGTGTTTCTGGAATATGTATAAAACCTAAGTCAAAAGGACTTTCAATAATACGAAGCCATTCAAGCATGACTGTAATAATAATGCTCCCAATAATGCTTCCTGTAATTGAACCAAGACCACCAGCAACAACGATCATTAAAATATTAAAAGTGAGCAAAAAATTAAACATTTTCGGATCAATGGTTGAAATAAGAGCAGCCATTAAGGCGCCACCTATACCTGCAAAAAATGCTCCAACAGTAAAAGAAAAGCTACGATAGAAAAAAGCGTTAATTCCCATAGTCTTCGCAGCGATTTCATCATCACGAATAGCACGTAATACGTTACCAGTATTGCTTCGCAGTAAGAGGACAATAAAGAGAACTGTAAATGCTAACCAACCGTAGTTCCACCATAATGTTGCATTCTGAGGTATTCCTTTGATTCCCAAAGAGCCGTTTGTGAGTGATGTTGCGTTCGTAATGATGATGCGAATAATTTCCGCAAAACCCAATGTTGCAATTCCAAGATAATCGCCACCAAGACGCAATATTGGCAAAGCAATCAATAAACCAATAACAGCCGCACACAAACCGCTTACAACAACAGCGACAAAAAAAGGTAACTGCAGATAATACAATGGTTCAGCGATAGGCTCCAAAATCCACATCATCTCTTTTTGTTCAGGAGAAAGAAGTAAAATTGCGCAGACGTAAGCACCAATAGCCATAAAGCCGGCATGTCCAAGAGAAAACATACCTGTGAAACCATAAATCAAATTAAGCGAAATTGCCAATATAGCATTAATAGCAATCAGATTTATGATACGAAGCGTATAGTCATTAAAATGGCTGTCCGCATAAAATAAAAAACCTATAAGAACTAAAATACTGACACACGATAAAAAAGTTGTCGCTGACTTTGCCATTAGATTTTCTCCTGATTTTTTTTACCCATTAATCCCGTGGGCAATACCAATAAAATCAGAATCAATAAAATGAAAGCGAAGGCATCTCGATATCCAGATAGCGCGGGAAAAAATGCGATAATCATAATTTCAATAAACCCTAATAACAATCCTCCTAACATTGCTCCTGGTATCGAACCAATACCTCCAATAACGGCAGCGATAAAGGCTTTGAGACCCGGGAGAACGCCCATATAAGGATGAATTTGAGGATAACGTAAAGACCACATAATGCCTGCTATAGCGGCAAGTGCTGAACCTATCCCAAATGTAAATGCAATAACTTTATTGACAGAAACCCCCATCAAACGCGTCGTTTCAATGTCATGGGAGATTGCACGCATAGCAAGACCAGGTTTTGTTTTATGAATAATCCATAACAGTAAAACAATAAGAATCAGTGATACAATGGGAACAATCAGAGACATGGGAGCAATTCTAATGATACCTTCTGCTTCTGATCCTAGATGCCATAAAAATGGTGTTACCAGAAAATCTGGCTGTTTTACACCTTTGGGAACACCACTAAAGAGTACTGTAGAAAGATTTTCAATGAAAAAAGAAACACCAATTGCACCGATAAGTGCCGAAATACGGGGAGCATGGCGTAAAGGTTTATAAGCAAATTGATCAACAGTAATCCCCACTGCACTTGTAATAAAAATAGAAAAACAAAGAGCTAAAACCCAAATCGGTGTAAAAGCTTGTGGGGAAATTTTAAAATAATAAACAAATCCTAACGCAAGAATTAAAAAAATAGCGATCCAATAAATTGGAGGGCGCCTTTTAAATCCTATAAAAACTGAATAATAAATTAGAGCAGCAAAGAATAAAAGAAGAAGTGCTGCCCAAGCAGGCATAAAGCTAATTGTGGAAAAGAAAACAAAATAGGCTCCCAGCATAAAGATATCACCGTGAGCAAAGTTAATCAGCCTCAGTATACCGTATACCATGGTGTAACCAATAGCGATAAGCCCATAAAGAGAACCTAATGCCAGTGCATTAAAAAAATACTGGATGAACATTTCAGTGCTCATCTCTCATCCTTCCACATTTGTTAATTTACATAGGATAATAAGAAAATTTTAAGTTTTTGGTTGAGAAAAAATCTCAACCAATTCTTGTATTTTAATAAGTACAACCCTTACACTAAAAAGCAGGCTTTACTTCTTCTAAATAAACACGTTTTCCATCTTGGATTTTAATGATACCAATAGGAATCCTAGGGTTATGATTTTCATCCATTGACATTTCACCAAAGGGCGTTGGAAAATCTTTTAATTTGCTCAGTTCAATCGTAATTTTTTCACGATCAGCGCTACCAGCATTTTCAATAGCCTTCATGAACATCATATAACTTGTGTATCCCAAAACTGAATTGATATTTGGCTCTTTGTCAGGATAAGCTTCTCTCCATTCTTCTGTGAATTTTTGCGCAGCTGCTGACATATTTGGCATATCCTCACTATAGGGAAGTGTTGTATGTAAGAAGCCTTCTGCAGCACTTCCTGCAATCGTAATAGTTTCTGGATTATCCATGGCATCTCCACCCATAATTTGAAACTTTGCCCCTAATTCACGCGCTTGTTTCATGATGATGGCACCTTCAGAAAAGTAAGATGGAATGAATAAGATATCAGGTTTTTGCGCGATGATCTGTGTGAGAACAGCTGAAAAATCCTGATCTCCGGAATTATAATTTAAATTTGAAATAACTTCACCACCTAATTTTTTAAAAGCACGCGTAAAATAACTTGCAAGACCAATGGCATAATCGCTTGAAATATCTTTGAGGATAGCAGCTTTCTTTGCATGTAAAATCTGGCTTACATAAGTTGCGATTCCTATCCCTTGATAGGAATCAATAAAGCAAGCGCGAAAGTAATATTTTTTACCCTGTGTAACAAGGGGACTCGTTGAAGAAGTTGCAATGGTTGGAGTCTTTGCTTTTTCAGATATCTCACCACCCGCTAATGAGAGTGAAGAACCATAGCTGCCAATGATTCCACTTACCTTTTCACTTGCTGTTAAACGCATAACAGCATTAGCCGCTTCCACTTTATCAGACTTATTATCAATAACAACAAGTTCCACTTTACGTCCCAAAATTTCTGGAACTTGTTTATGGGCTAATTCGATACCTCGAATTTCAAGCTGACCTCCAAAAGCATTTTGACCACTTAATGGAAGATAAACACCAATTCTGATAGGCTCACTCGCATAAACATTTGCTGTAAGCGCCATGAAAGCTGTGATTGTCGTAAGGATTTTCTTCAATTGCATTGCGCATTTTCCTTAATTGAATTGTCGTTTTTGCACCTTATATTGAACTTCTTCATCATGCAAGTTACACATTATGTAAAAAACTTTTTTTGTAGGGCACTCTTTGTAAGATATGTAAAGCGTACAATCAAATAGTTTTATAAATATTTTTTATAAATATTCATGTTGATATTAACATGTAAGAGATAAGACAATATGGGGAAATCTTATCTTGGGGCTTGCGTGTTGATACAAGAGCAATGTTTACTTAAACCTAGAGAATCAATATCGTGCAATTTATAAGCTACAGGATCACGTTATTATGACGAGTAAGGATGCATTAAAGGATTGTTCCCTATCTGAGGATAGTATAGGCGCTTGTGGGGAGATTATCGAAATCAGTGGTGTCATTAAGTGGTTTGATGGTAGTAAGGGTTATGGATTTATTGTACCTGATTTACCTCATTTCCCCGATATATTATTGCATGTTACAGTCATGCGAAGAGATGGTTTCCAAACAGCTTTGGAGGGCGCTAAAGTTATTTGCGCTGTGGAGAAAACGGAACGAGGGTTAAAGTGCGTTCAAGTGAAATCCATCGATTGTTCTTCTGCGGTTCATCCATCAGAAGTTCCAGCCCGTACTCATGTTGTTGTTACTCCAGAAAGTGGCCTAGAACGTGCAATTGTTAAATGGTTTAATCGTGATAAAGGTTTTGGTTTTCTTAGCCGCGGGCAGGGGACAGAAGATATTTTTATTCATATGGAAACGTTGCGCCGTTTTGGTTTAGCAGAGCTTCGTTCTGGACAAGTTGTTCTTGTCCGTTTTGGTAAAGGAGAGAAAGGTTTGATGACAGCAGAAATTTATCCAGATATAGGGTTTCCTTTTGCTACGCATTAAATTTTACGAGTGAAATCAGTATTTTTCTGTGTTTTTAAAGGGCGGTTATTGCATAAATGGCTATGGGAGTAGCTTTGTTATGGCTCTTGTGAATTTATAAACTAAGTGAAATAATGTGCATATCCTATTGAAGAAAATAAAGAAAAACAAGGAAACAGCTCTCTTGTCGTTTGGCTTTTAAACTCTGATATTTTTTATTTTAGAGACGAAAAAATTTTCTGTGGTGGAGATAAGAATGGTAAAGCCTTTTAGAAAAGGGCATATTGTTTTATTGGCAATACTTTTTATGTTGGAAATGCGCGTTACTATCGCGAAGGAGCCCATAAAGATCCCTGTTCATCCGATTCCTTTAGAAATACAGACAGAGAACGG
This sequence comes from Bartonella sp. AU15XJBT, assembly GCF_028618615.1. Taxonomy (NCBI): domain Bacteria; kingdom Pseudomonadati; phylum Pseudomonadota; class Alphaproteobacteria; order Hyphomicrobiales; family Bartonellaceae; genus Bartonella; species Bartonella sp. AU15XJBT. Next base: position 26,743 of record NZ_JAQITG010000010.1, on the reverse strand, counting down.
TACGGTTTCTTATAAAGTAGAGATTGCTTTTACACCCTCTCAAGCAGAAGCTGGTTTAATGTATCGGACTGATTTCCCACGCGATCGTGCAATGCTCTTTAAGCAGCAAGAAAGTTATCAATCGGGAGATGAACAGAAGTTTTTTATGTGGATGGCCAATACACCTTTGCCCTTAGATATGATTTTTTTAAACTCTGAAGGGATTATTGTATCGATTATTGAAAACACTTCTCCATTTTCAACAAAGATCATTTCATCAGGCGTTTCTGCAGCTTTTGCAGTTGAGATTAACGCTGGTGAAGTTTCTGAAAAACAGATACAAAAAGGGCAACGTGTTATTCATCCTGTCGTTTGTGGAAAGTACAATAAAAAATGACAACTGAAGACGTTCGTTTTTTTGAATATGATGGTTTGCGGTTTGCTTATCGAGAAGAAGGACAAGGCGCACCTATTTTATTGATCCATGGTTTTGGGTCTTCTGCACGGATAAATTGGTATACAACGGGTTGGTTTCGTATTCTCACTGAAGCAGGGTATCGTGTTATTGCTCTTGATAATCGGGGGCATGGAGATTCAGTTAAAAGTTATGATCCTGCTTTTTATACACCTCAAGCTATGGCTGGCGATGCAGTAAGACTATTACAGCATTTAGAGTTATCGAGAGCCCATGTTATGGGATATTCTATGGGAGCTCGTATTAGTGCTTTTATGGCTCTTTTGCATCCAACATATGTGAACAGTGTTATTTTTGGTGGTCTAGGTATTGGTATGGTAACGGGAGCAGGAAATTGGGAACCTGTTGCTGAGGCTCTTTTAGCGGAGGATACTTCTAGCATTACTAATACGCGTGGTTTAATGTTCCGTAAATTTGCCGATCAAACGAAAAGTGATAGACGTGCTTTGGCTGCTTGTATAATCACATCAAAACAAGAGCTGACGGCATCTGAAATTTGTAAAATTGAACAACCTGCACTTGTTGCCGTTGGTTCATTAGATGAGATTGGTGGTGCAGCAGAGCCATTAGCGGCTTTATTGCCTTGTGGTGAAGCTTTATCAATTCCTAATCGCGATCATATGCTTGCTGTAGGCGATAAAGTTTATAAAAAAGGCGTTATCGATTTTCTTTCTCGTTATCCTATAAAATAAAAATTTTTATAGGTTTTAGCATTTACAAAAATACCCAATATTTTTTGCGTATAAACTGAAAAGCTTATTTAAAAACTTTTCTATTTTGACATAAGTTATTTATAAAAAATAGGCACAAAAATAAACTCTTACTCACTTATTTTTTACCTTTTTTAAGATGTGTAATTCTTTTAAGGTTAGATAACTATATTTTAAAATGATGTAATAATATTTTAGGCTAAAAAATTTAGTTTTAAATAAAAAATTATTATTATTTTAATTTTTTATAGAAGGAACAAAATTATAAATCGTTGATTAATTTTTCTTCTGAATATGCATCATAAATGCAGATGCTAAAATTGGAGATAAAGTAAAATTATTAAAAGTCATAGAGTTTTCTGCCATTTTTTTATCTATACGAGTATATTTAATAATGATAGAATCCTTTTATAAAAGTTCTTTATGAAGATATAAAGAAAGAGCTGTAAATATATGTAATATTAAGTCAATATTCAGATTAAGCTTTTTTAATGGCTTTACAGAATCAGAGGAGTGTCTTATTCGCGCGACACGCAATTAGTTTAATCATATCAAAAAACAGGAGAGCATAGTGAATGCTGATGAAATAAAAAAACTTGATAATTATTTAAAAAATACATTCCAAAACTCAGCATTGCAAGTCAGAGCACGGCCTAAAAAGGATGATTCTTGTGAGGTTTATATGGGGGATGAGTTTTTAGGCGTTATCTATCGAGATGAAGATGAAGATGAGCTATCCTATAATTTCTCAATGGCTATATTGGATATTGATTTAGAAAATTGATTTGCTATTCATCCTTGAATGCAGTCTTTTTTATCCCATAAGATTTATATAAGTTTTAATGCTTTAAAACTTGTATGGTTATGTCGTGCGATAATAAGGTGATCATGGATCGTAATGCCTAATGCATTTGCTGCATCTTTTAGTCTGTATGTCATTGTTATATCTGCATCAGAGGGGGTGGAATCACCAGAGGGGTGATTGTGGACTAAGATCAGTCCTGATGCGGATAACTCTAAAGCTCGAGAAATAACTTCACGAGGATAAACAGGGGTATGATCAATGGTTCCGGTTTGTTGTACCTCATCGGCAAGTAAGCCGTTCTTCTTATCGAGAAATAAAATACGAAATTGTTCACGTGTTTCGTGAGCCATAACTGCTTTACAATAAGCTAATACTTTATCCCATGATGAAAAAATATCGCGTTTAAACAACTCTGCACGAGCAAGACGTCCAGCAACATCTGAAATAATTTTTAAATCAATTGCAGTTGCCGGACCACATCCTTGAACCTCTTGAAGTCGATGAATATCAGCGCCTAACACATCAGCTAATGAACCAAAATGTGCTATCAAATTTTTAGCTATCGGTTTTGTGTTTGCGCGGGGTATTGTGCGAAAAAGCAATAATTCAAGATATTCATAATCTTCAATTGCATTTCCTTTTGACTTTAAATAGCGTTTCCGAAGACGTTCACGATGTCCTTGATAATGTTTATCAAGCGGTGTATTTCTCTTAGGCTTTTCACTTTTTCTTTCTGATACGGGGGTGATGAGTGGAGAACTTGATGTTAATGCAAAGTGATTCCTTTGAATATCTTCCTTTTGATTTAACTTTTTAGCCATAACTTCTCTACATTGCGTTAGGTCTTCGAATTTGGAATATAAAAAATATTTTTAGGTGATTGTGTAAATATTTCATACCCTTCATTTGTGACACCAATTGTATGTTCATATTGTGCTGTCAGAGAGCGGTCACGGGTAACGGCTGTCCAACCGTCAGATAAAATCTTAACTTGTGGCTTACCAAGATTAATCATAGGTTCAATCGTAAACATCATGCCTTGTTTTAATTCGATTCCTTCTCCAGGATTTCCATAATGGAGAATATTGGGGGCATCATGAAAAAGTTGACCGATACCATGTCCGCAAAAATCTCTTACAATTGAGCACCGTTCAGATTCTGCGTACTGTTGAATGGCTGCACCAATATCACCTGTTGTTGCTCCAGGTTTAACGACAGCGATTCCTCTCATAAGACTTTCATAGGTTATTTGTAAAAGGCGTTCTGCAGCACGTCTGATTTTTCCAACAGGATACATACGGCTTGAATCACCATGCCAACCATCAAGAATGAAGGTCACATCAACATTCACAATATCGCCTTCTTGCAAGGGTCTTTTATTGGGAATACCATGACAGACAACGTGATTGATAGATGTACAGCATGAATGGCTGTATCCATGATAATTTAGATCAGCAGGAAGAGCTCCTTTTTGTGCACCAAAAGTAAATACGAAATCATCAATTTCTTGCGTAGTGACGCCAGGTTTAATAATATCCGTAAGTGCATCAAGGCATTCTGCAGCAATACGACCAACTTCATGCATTTTAGCGAAAGCATAGTCATCGAAAATGCGAATTTTCCCGTTAAATTTTAAAGGGATTTTATTATATTCGATATACTCAATCATTGTTTTTTCTGTTTTCTATTTTTACTCTCTGAATCGGAAAAATGCCTTCTACACTTACGTGACACTTTACAGCATAACATTCTACCCGTGATTTTAATGCTAAATTAAACTTACGTCCATAGAGTGGATCAAGATCATGACAAATTGTAAAAGCTGCACAATCTTCTCGTTGAATAATATAAAGCATCGCAGCTCGTTTTCCTTGTTGTAGGACTTGTATGAGCTCCTCAAGGTGACGGGCACCACGTTTTGTCTCAGTATCAGGAAATTCTGCTAATCCTTTTTGGCGAATAAAATGAACATTTTTGACTTCTAGGTAACAATCAGGAAGAATGCCATCCCGTAAAAGAAAGTCAATGCGTGATTGTGTTCCATAGCGTTGTTCTTTTAAAATTGTTTTATATCCACTTAATTCTGGTAGTAATCCGCTTTGAATTGCTTCTAATGCAAGTTTATTAGGTAAAGTGGTATTAATACCAACCAAAGTATTATCGGATTCAACAATTTCTAATTGATAGGCATATTTTCGCTTGGTGTTGTTATGATATGAAAGCCAAATATTGGCGTTGGGAGCTGTCAGTCCAAGCATTGATCCTGTATTTGGTACCGACACGGTGAAGACATGTTGATCATCTTGTTTCACATCTGCAAGGAAGCGTTTATAACGACGGATAAGCTTTGCAGGAAAAAGTTTGGGAGTAAAATGCATATTCTTTTTTAGGGTTTATGATTTCATAATTCAACTGAGATTATGATTTGTAGGGGCTATTCTTATTAAAAAAGATAAAATTGATGTAAAAAATGCTACGATAGCTTATATAAATTGTTATAAACTGCATCATTTATTTTAATGGCTTTTGAAATTTACTATTAGAAAGTCTACACTCTTTGAGTGAGAAAATGACATTGTCTATAATTTATTATTAAACAACATTAGAATAATATAAAAAAGGTTGCATTAAAAAATAGTGGAGAGGGAGATTGTTTAAGTGAAACTAGGTAAGATTGATGGCTGGAACGAATAAGAATCGTGAAAATTTAACAAATGGTCCCATCATTATTTTAGTTGAACCGCAGCTTCCTGAGAATATTGGTATGGTTGCAAGGGCAATGGCAAATTTTGGGCTTTCTAAGCTTCGGCTCGTCAAACCTCGAGAAACATTTCCGAATGAAAAAGCTAGAGCTGCTGCAAGTAAAGCCGATCATGTCATTAACAACGCCGTGATTTTTGACACATTGCGTGATTCAATTGCAGATTTACACTATGTTTTTGCCACAACAGCACGTGAAAGATGCGGATTTAAAACGGTAAAAAGTGCTGTCGAAGCCGCAAATGTAATCCGTCAGCGTGAAAATATCGGACATAAAACAGGTATTGTCTTTGGAAGAGAGAGATGGGGACTAGAAAATGATGAAATCAGCCTTGTTGATGAAATCATCACTTTTCCAGTTAATCCTGCTTTTGCATCACTTAATATTGCGCAAGCGGTTCTTCTGATGTCTTATGAATGGATGAAAACAGGTCTAGAAAATGTGAGCGATACAGCATTTCGTGCACCAGAGATGGAGCCTGCAAATAAAACAGTGTTTCATGGTTTTTTATCTCAATTAGAAGAGGCTTTGGATATTCGTGGGTATTTTAGACCCCAAGAACGAAAAGAAGTTATGCTTGCAAATTTGCGCTCTGTGTTTACGCGCGCCAACTTTAGTGAATCTGAGGTTCGCTTATTGCGAGGTGTTGTATCTTCATTGGATCATTTTTCTCCACAATATCCACGGGGGAGTAGAGCGCCTCGAGAGCGCGATCGTCAAAAAATTAAAAACAAGTGTGAAAACTGATGGATGAGAGGCCAGTTCTTTTTTTTGATAGTGGTATTGGTGGCTTGACAGTATTGAGGGAAGCGCGCGCGCTCATCCCTGAAATACAATTTATTTATGTGGCTGATGATGCGGGATTCCCTTACGGTAATTGGGAAGAAAATATCCTAAAAGAGCACGTTTTAAAGATTTTTACAAATCTTTTAACGCGCTATAATCCCGTCTTATGTGTGATTGCTTGCAACACTGTTTCTACACTGATGATGGCAGATTTACGACAAAACTTTCCTCATGTTCCTTTCGTAGGAACGGTTCCTGCAATTAAATCTGCTGCTGAACAAACAAAATCTGGTTTTATTTCCGTATTAGCAACTCCTGGAACAGTTAAACGTGCCTATACAAATGAATTAATTAACTCTTTTGCTGGACAGTGTCATGTTCAGCTTGTAGGAAGTGAAAAGCTTGCTGGATTTGCTGAAGATTATTTACGTGGAAAATCTATCGATTCAGAAGAGTTAAGAAAAGAAATCCAGCCATGTTTTGTGAAAAAAAATGGCAAATATACTGATGTTATTGTTTTAGCCTGCACTCATTACCCTTTTTTGATTAATTTCTTTCGTGAACAAGCTTTATGGTCCGTTGAATGGATTGATCCAGCAAAAGCGATCGCCAAACATATTAGATCATTATTACCCTTGTCTGAAAAAATACATCAGAAACCCATAAAGAAATATCAAGATTTTGCGTTGCTGACGTCGAAAAATATCACTGCTTCAACGGAGCATTTGTTAAAAGGATTTGGCTTAAAACTTATGAAAAGAGTTGACTTTGAAATACGAGATCAATAAAGATGCTCCAGCTTTTTCTTTCAAGAAATGGCAGTAATTGACGTGTCCCGTGGATAACTTTGCATATTGGTATGTTAAGCTATTCTGTCAGTCTTTTGTATTTAAAGGCAGAGGAGGGCGCGTTTCCTTGGGATCTTCAAGATCTCGTGTTTTATTTTAAAGGAAATGCGATGAGTAAACGCGAAACAACAAAGTATAAAATTGACCGTCGTATGGGAGAAAATATTTGGGGTCGTCCCAAATCTCCTGTCAATCGTCGTGATTATGGTCCAGGTCAGCATGGACAGCGCCGTAAAGGAAAACTTTCTGACTATGGGGTGCAATTGCGCGCTAAACAGAAGTTGAAAGGGTTTTATGGCGATATTTCAGAAAAGCAGTTTCATAAAACTTATGTGGAGGCTGCTCGTCGACGGGGTGATACGGGTGAAAATCTTATCGGTCTGTTGGAATCTCGTTTGGATGCTGTTGTCTATCGTGCAAAATTCGTTCCTACGATTTTTGCTTCTCGCCAATTTATTAATCATGGTCATGTGAATGTAAATGGGCGACGCACAAATATTCAATCGTATCGTTGTAAGCCAGGTGATGTTATTGAGGTTCGGGAAAAATCGAAACAGCTTGTTTTGGTTTTAGAATCAGTGCAATTAGCAGAACGTGATGTCCCTGATTATATTGAAGCAGATCATAAACAGATGAAAGCGACCTTTACACGTATTCCTGCTTTTGCAGATGTTCCTTATGCTGTGCAAATGGAGCCTAATTTGGTCGTTGAATTTTATTCTCGATAATTTTTTATGAAAAAAATTGTTTCTCTTCTATTATTATAATTTCAAACTATTGTGTTGTTTTTATAATCCTTGAGGTTAACAAATATTTTGTGAATGGTTCTATATTAAGTTTATGACACTATTCTCGTGTTATAAGCTTATATAGTTCCATTTTTTTTTCATATCTGTTTTGATAAATTCAGAAAACATAAATGTAAGCGTGCTTTATATTTTGTTTCTGTCTTTACAAAACGAGCGACTACTTGTGCAGGTTATGATCTTATGAATGATGTTTCAGTTGAATATCAGGCAACAGAAGAAAACGAAAAGAAAGATGATTTTTTGGCAAACCAATCAGATGATTGTCATCCAATATTTCGGCGTGCTCCTTCAAGTGTGGAATTTAATAAATTACGCAAACGACTTTTGCGTCATATGCGGCAGGCTTTGGATGATTTTTCGATGCTCTCGACTGGAAAAAAATGGCTTGTCGCTTTATCGGGTGGAAAAGACTCTTATGGTTTATTAGCACTTCTTTTAGATTTAAAGTGGCGTGGTCTTTTACCCGTTGAAATTCTGGCTTGTAATCTTGATCAAGGACAACCAGGATTTCCTAAACATATTCTTCCAGATTTTTTGAGTTCTTATAAAATTCCCTATCGTATTGAATATCAAGATACTTATTCCATTGTTACAGATAAATTGGCACAGACACAGACATATTGTTCACTTTGTTCTCGATTACGACGCGGTAATCTCTATCGCATTGCACGTGAGGAGGGGTGTTCTGCATTAATTTTAGGACATCATCGTGATGATGTTTTGGAAACATTTTTTATGAATTTATTTCACGGTGGCCGATTAGCCGCTATGCCTGGAAAACTTAAAAATGATGAAGGAGATCTTTTTGTATTACGCCCTCTTGTCTATGCCGCTGAGGAAGATATGGAAAAATTTTCTCAAGCAATGCAATTTCCAATTATTCCTTGTAATCTTTGCGGTAGTCAAGATGGTTTACAACGTAATGCAATGAAAGAAATGCTGAAAAATATCGAAAGACAAATGCCAGGACGTAAAGATACAATGATTCGCGCTTTAACGAATGTGCGCCCAAGTCATTTGCTTGATAAAAAATTCTTTGATTTTAAAAGGTGTTAATAAAATGAGATATAAAAAAATAAGTTCAAATAGTTTAAGATAAAATACTTATTTATAATGATAATTTATTGCTTTGCAATTTAACGACCATAGGTGTTTTATTTCAAATTTTCTTATATTGTATCCATAAAAACATCTCCTTGCATATCACAAACAGAGCTCTTGTGTGTATAAAACACATTTTAAAAAGCTTCCTTTAAATAATTAATGACTGTCGCAATATGGAAAAATGGGAAAATAATATGACGGTTGGTTTGCTCTTTTTTTAAGAGAACCTTTTAGATTTTATTTTATCTTATCCTGTTGTGCAATAAAACATCTCGTCATTTAGGGTGGTGAACCAAAATGATATAAGCACTTGATAAATTAAGTATTTTTAGAGTGTATAGCAAAAACTCAAGGCAGGGATTATCCGTAAATCCTCATGAAGTGAGTCACATAAGTGATCGCGCCCTATTGTGAGCAGTTGTTTTTTTATAAACTGTCTCTGATCAGAAACTTTGTCATTGGGGATGGGAATAAGTTAAATTTTTTCAAACTGCTATACCATAAAGGTCATAGGCATCCGATTGTTCGATTTTAACGGTGACAAATTCACCGATACGTAAGGGGCGTCGTGATGATATATGGACAACACCATCTATTTCTGGAGCATCGTATTGACTACGTCCTTTGGCAACTTTTCCTTGACTTTCATCGATAAGGACTTGGAGTCTTTTTCCAATTTTTTTCTTTAAAAGATGTGTCGAAATTTGTTGTTGTTTTGCCATAAAACGATGCCAGCGATTTTCTTTCACGTCCTCAGGAATATTTTCTAATCCCAAATCATTTGCTACGGCCCCTTTTACTTCTTCATATTTAAAGCATCCAGCGCGTTCAATTTTTGCTTCTTCTAGCCATTCTAGCAGCATATTAAAATCTTCACTCGATTCACCTGGAAATCCAACAATAAATGTTGATCGCAAAGTAAGATCTGGACATATTTTTCGCCACTTTTCAATTCTACGGTTTATTTTTTCCATAAGAGCAGGACGCTTCATATGACGCAAAACAGTCGGTGATGCATGCTGAAAAGGAATATCCAGATAAGGGAGAATTTTTTTCGCAGCCATAAGTTCGATAACTTCATCCACATGAGGATAAGGATAAACGTAATGCATACGTACCCAAATACCCATATCACCTAGTTCACGACAAAGATCAAAAAACTTTGTTTTAATTGTACGATCTTTCCAAGAATTTTCGAGATATTTAAGATCAATACCATAAGCGCTCGTATCTTGTGAAATAACCAAAAGTTCTTTTACACCCGCTTGTACGAGTTTTTCAGCTTCGCGAAGAACGTCACTAATGGGGCGTGAAGTGAGATCACCACGCAGTGTAGGGATGATACAAAAACTACACCTGTTAGAGCATCCTTCAGAAATCTTTAAGTAGGCGTAATGGCGAGGTGTTAAACGAATACCTTGGGGAGGAACTAAATCAATAAACGGATCATGAATTGGAGGAATTGCTGTATGAACAGCTTCTATAACACTTTCATAAGCTTGCGGTCCTGTAATAGCTAATACATTTGGATAGGTTTGACGAATAACATCAGGATCAGCACCAAGACAACCAGTCACAATAACTTTGCCATTTTTTTTGAGCGCTTCATCAATATTGGCTAATGATTCTTTTCTGGCAGAATCAAGAAAACCACAGGTATTTACAATAACGACATCAGCTCCTTGATGTTGACGTGAAATCTCATACCCTTCAGAGCGGAGGCTTGTAATAATTCGCTCAGAATCTACGAGTGCTTTTGGGCATCCGAGGGAGACAAAACTAATACGAGGTGCTACCATGATGATCCTATAATTACTATGAACGATTGAGTTCCGCTTTTATTGACTTAAAAAGTAAAAAATGTTTTTTATTTTTATATATAACAATCTGTTACAAATTTATTTGATTTTTTTCTACAATATTTTATGTGATTTTATACTGGCATACGATTTTAACTTATTATACCGTAAAATACCGTCGTTGAGGATGATGATATAAGACAGACTCCTTCAAAGTATTCAAGCTCTTTTAGAGTACGTAGTGAATATTTTAAGCTTACTTGTCGAGCCTTCCATCATCGAAAAACATAAGAGGGAAGGAGGAATCCGTTCGATAAGGATTTGGATTGTTTATAGACCAAACTGGAGGCATCCTTTTCCTTTGGCTATGGGGAGAAAGTCAATTGCGTGTGACACAATAAAAAATACTTAACAGATTCTTTTACTCTATTTTATTGGCGTATGTATAGCGTATTATAAAATAGGGTTGTTTTTTAATATTTGCGAATAAGACCGGTAAGTTTGCCTTGTATTTCTACACGCTCGGATTTGTATGTACGTACTTCGTAATGAGGATTAGCGGCTTCTAATGCAACAGAGGTTCCTTTGCGTCGATAACGTTTTAATGTTGCCTCTTTTTTATCAATAAATGCGACAATAATTTCACCTGATATTGCTGTATTTTGACGTTTCACAATAATTGTATCTTTATCAAAGATACCAGCTTCCACCATAGAATTATCTTTAACTTCTAATGCATAGTGCTCACCTGTATTAACCATATCGTGTGGAAGAGAAAGTGTACTTGTTTGTTGAAGTATGGCAGAGACAGGCACGCTTGCAGAAATACGTCCCATAATGGGAATAGTGATATTTTTTATTTCTTCTACCTCAAAGTTACCAAGATTAGTCAAGTTTTTTGATATTTCCCTTTTATTTTTTTCTATCATACTGGGAGAAATCTTACGTGCTAGAGAAAGGTTAAATGTTATTCTCTCGGGGAGTCGAATCACCTCCACTGCACGAGCGCGATTGGGCAAACGGCGTATAAAACCTCGTTGTTCTAAGGCTATAATGAGCTTATGAATGCCTGACTTTGAAGAAAGTTCTAAAGCATTTTTCATTTCTTCAAAAGAAGGAGGAACACCAGTTTCTTTTATATGATTGTGAATAAATAAGAGGAGCTCATATTGTTTACATGTCAGCATTCAATCTTCCAATCAAAAAAATAAAAAAATTTATAGTAAAAAATACGTGTATATATAATAATTCTACAATTTTTTCGCTAAATCAAAATTATTTGCTTTATTTTTGACCTTATAAGTGAAGTTAATTAGGCAATCTATTTATTTAGAGACATATTTAAGGTATGATAGGTATGGAATTTTACTTTAATAAAGTTATCATAATATTTCTTATATATTGTAAAAACACATTAATATTAAATAATATATAAAAAATATTTTATAGCTCTGACTGAATTACCCTACACTAAATTTTATGGTCAGAGTGTTATCCTTCTATTTTTTAATAGATCTACGTATTTTATCATTTCTCGTATAAAAAGTTAAATAGAATACATTCTTTCAATAGCGACTTTATGTGTATTTAGAATTATTTTATGTGTATTTAGAATCATTTCGCATATTGTTTCTGTTTTTTTATTTTTTAGTCAAATTATCTACAGCTACAATAATGAGCATAATTTATAGTCATGTCTGATATTTTCAATGAAACTAAATTTTTTTGCTTCATATCTGCCTTATTCTATAGAATAATTGGCTATTGTTATAGAATCATTGTACGTGAGTAAAAGTCATATCTTCAAAATGCCATTATTGCTCATTCGCATATTTGTTTTTAAAAAGATATCTCTCAATATGCCTGCTTCCATCAAAATGATCTTGCAAATAACATAAAATCTTTTGAGCAACGCTATCTTCATATCTCAAAAGTCTACACCACCATACTATTTTGTCCGCCCCTTATGTTGCAATAATTTTTGGTTGTTGAAAGGACATACAAGAGGCATTTTCATTTCTTTTTTTAATCGTTTTATTCTTCTCCTTGTGTTGAGTAAGCAAATGATTTTTATTATTTTAATATAAAAAGAACAAAAGAATTTGATATGAGAAAATCTTACGGTATTCAGATCTCTCACTCGAGTGATAAAATGATAAATTATTATAAATCAATGGGATATATTATAAATCTCTATTTATATTTGAAAATTGAAAACTAAGACATAAAGATATAAAAATAAACTATAGTAAGAAGTATTTTTCTGCTCTATCCATGATGCTTAACAGCCCATGTGTGGAGGAAGAGGGGGGCTTATAATTTTACCATTTCGAATCTATGAGATATTTTTATCGTTAGATTATTTCTTTATCGAGATTTCAAAAAGAAGATCAAAGAGTAACTTTACAATGACGAGGAAAGGGAAAAAACGGAAAATTATTGATAACTGGAAAAAAATAATAATATTTTTTCAAAAGGTGTTGACCAAATGAAAAGTCAACCGTATGTTCCCTTCACTTTCTACAAATTATATAGTCTGCAAACTAGATAGCTTGTGTGAGAGCGCGTAGCTCAGCTGGTAGAGCAACTGACTTTTAATCAGTAGGTCCAGGGTTCGAATCCCTGCGCGCTCACCAACTTTAAATAATATCAATAAACTATACAGAAGTTTGAGAATCTTTGTTATTTTGATTCTTTTTAGTTTTTTTGACTGCCCTAATTCTTTTTGAGATTTTTTGATTGATTCTATAGTCGATCATTTTTTATCAGCTGTTTTTATATAGAGCGTTTTTTCTCCAACCCAAAAGTGCTTTATGTTTATGAAACAATTAAACCTGTGCTGATAGCACGTATAGCTACTCGTTTTCGCAATTCATGGGCTGTGCTTTAATACCCGCTGCATTATATGGAACAAGCTGGTAAAATCGTCATACTTATTCACAGTTTGTGTTTATTCACAGCTTATCTTATAAGATGATTTTATATAATAACATATTGATTTATCTATTTTTTTATTTTCTAACGTTTTTATAAAGTGCATTTATTTCTTATGACAATCATAAAATGGTTAACAATGTGTTAATTTTTTGATAAAAGGGGCGAATTCAAGGGTGGTATATGCGCGAGGGGTATCATTTAAAAACGTGAATTCTCCTATCGCGTACAAAAAGCGTGACGTGGTTTTTACAGTAGTACTTAACAAAAACTAAGTGGACTGAATAGATGCCTTCAAATAGTAAAAAGAAATTTACTTCTATTATTAAACCGACATTTCAATTATTTTCTATGATCGTCATTTCTCTGTCATTGGTGTCTTGTTGCGCAAGCGAAACTATGCATTTTTCAATAAAAGATTCCTATCAGAATAAACCAATTGACGTAAATACTTCTGTTCTCCCGAAACAAATGTCCAATAACAGAAATCAATCAGAAGAAAAAAGGCGTGGACGAGCAGTTGTTGGTAAACCTTACCAAATAAAAGGAAAGTGGTATTACCCTGAAAATGATCCAACGTATAAACGTGTTGGTGAAGCATCATGGTATGGTTCAGACTTTCATGGGCGTTTAACTGCCAACGGTGAAATTTACGACATGAATCTTCTGACTGCTGCTCATCCTACAATGCCTTTACCTAGCTATGCTCGTGTTACTAATTTGAAAAATGGATCTTCACTCATTGTTAGAGTGAATGATCGCGGACCTTTTATGAAAGATCGTATCATTGATTTATCAAAGCAAGCTGCGGCAATACTTGGTTATGTGGATAGGGGAGTCGCAGATGTTAAAGTAGAGTATATTGCTGAAGCGCCCATTGGCTACTATGATGGTGCATATTTAATGGCCTCTTATACTCCTGGAAATTCTGCCTCATATTCATTAGCGTTGGAAAATGTTTCGAAAAAAAGAGAAACTGCTTTGTTCAAGGAGCGCAATACAGGAAACAAAGAAGAATTAGCTAAAGCCTCCTCTGTTTCACAAGAACAGCGCAATAAAACTGTTTCAGTAAAATTGCCAGAAATTGGTCCTATCATGGTTGATAAACCGGTACCATTCGATCAAGTTGCTTCTATAAATAAGCTAAACAAAAGAACAAAGATTAATTGGCTACAACTGTTTTGAGAAAAAATATGTTAATTTTTAATCGATATCATTTTCAAATAAAAAGTGATGAAAAAAGGTCGAGGTTGAGTGTTATCATTAATAATTTAATACGTCTCTCCAATCCATTGCCAGTCTATTTTTGATTTTATGACAGTGTTTGCTGATAAAGCGCGTGTTTTTTTCTGCTATAATGGCTTTTGTCAAATGAGAAAAGCCGGATTGTGTGAGTCTGTTTGTGTAATCTCTGAAACGACTATACAATCTAATTGGGAAAGAATATAAAGTCTAAAAAGCAAAAGATATTTCCTTTTGATTCTGACTTTGCGGCCTTCGAAAGCATAAGGGTAATATCTTATGAGGAGATTATGCATTGTTTTATGCTTTTTTATCGATTTCTTAATAGCATAACACCCTTCACGTAAACTGAACAACCTCAAAAAAAATACACTTTTGTATTGTCTGTTCACATGTGCTCATTTTCCATTTTAAAGAGGTATATCTGGCTCTCAAGCCCATTTTATGACAGCTTTCCTGAATAGTAGAATGTAAAGCCATTAGGCATCATAGTCTTTACACGTATGAAGATATAAACTGACACCATCATACATTTTGCAAAGCTTTTATGTTTTGCAATACCTTGGGACTTGAGAGATTTATAAAAAGTATTTTTATTCTCTCTTTAATAATCTTAATCTTCACCCCTATACTAACCTTGCTTATGAAGAATAAAAAAAAGCGATTTTAATTGCTTTAAAGAGGTGGGATGATGAGAGAATTTTACAGTATTTTGGTCAGCTTAAATTTTAAAAATTAATAATTTATCATAAATAAATCAATGTACTGGAAATAAAAAAGCTAAAAAGTCTTTTTTGTCTTTCATGCTTTAAAATGTTAATATTAGCTCTTGCGTGGAAGATAAAAAATATATCATTTTACTTTTGCTCATGCTGAATGAAAATAAAATCTTTTCTTGAGTTATCAATAATTCCTCAATTTGCGGAAATAAGAGAGTTTTTTCCTATATAGTGATTCTCTATGCTAATCTTTGGATGGGAGGAGTGGCTATGTATACAGTATTAAGGATCTTACTGATCTTATGGGGGATGTTGGTATTTAATACGTGGGGGAGAGCGCAAGATTTTCAAATTTCCGCTTCACAAGTGTTGTTACTAGATGATGATACAGAGACAATACTTTATGAAAAACAAACTGATATTCCTTTTTTTCCTGCTTCATTAGCAAAATTGATGACAGCGGAAGTCATCTTTCATCAATTAAAAGAAGGATTGTTACAGAATTCCCAAAAATTTAAGGTCAGTGAAAATGCTTGGCGCAAGGGTGGGGCACCTTCTGGTACAACCACTATGTTTGCAAAAATAAAGACAGAAATTAGTGTTTCTGATCTTTTGCGTGGTTTAATTATTGTTAATGGAAATGATGCTGCTATTATTCTGGCTGAAGGAATATCAGGAGATGAAGCCCATTTTGCACAGCTGATGAATCAGCGCGCTAAAATAATTGGTTTATCTCAGAGCCATTTTGTTAATGCAACAGGGCTTCCCGAGGAGGGACAATTTGTAACCGTGCACGATATGATTATATTAGCGCGCCATATTGCTCACGAATATCCGGATTATTATGCACTTTATCGTGAGCCTCATTTTACGTGGAATAATATTTTTCAACGGAATAAAAACCCTCTTATTTCTAAGGAAATTGGTGTAGAAGGATTTGGCTTTGGCTACAGCGAAAAAGAAGGATTTTCAATGGTTGCCACCATTTATAAAAATCATCGACGTCTTTTTTTAGCAATCAATGGTTTGCAAGATGGTAAAAAACATACAACGGAAATAGAACGCATTCTTCAATGGGGAATAACGGCTTTTGATCTCAAAACGATTTTCACAAAAGGGGAAACGGTTGGTCGTGCTTCTGTTTATGGTGGGAAGCAAAATTTTGTTCCACTTATTGTTAAAAAACCGATAAGTTTTATGCTTTCCAATGAAAAAGAAGTCAACGTTAAAGCAAGAATTAAATATCATGGTCCATTGAAAGCTCCCATCGTTTCAGGACAACCCGTTGGCGTTATTCAAATTTTAGAAGATAAAAAGGTTCTTTTGGAAAAACCAGTTTTTGCCGAAGTGGATGTTCAGGAAGGAAGTTTCTTTACAAAAGTAAAAGATGCATTCTATGAAATAACAATTGGATGGTTACGGAAATATTTGTAGTTACGCGCTAATAAGGGTTAAGGTTTATACGTGTCAGGTTATTTTATTACATTTGAAGGAGGGGACGGGGTAGGAAAAACAGTGCAGATTTCTTTACTTGCTGAATATCTCTCTCACCAAGGTTATGATGTTATTACAACACGAGAACCAGGAGGAACAGCAGGGGCAGAAGCAATCCGGCATATTTTGTTGTCGGGGCAGGCACAGCAGTATGGACCATTGATTGAAGCGGTTTTGTTTACTGCGGCACGCGCCGACCATATCGCCGAGGTTATCGCGCCTTCTTTGCAAAAAGGTAAAATCGTTTTATGTGACCGCTTTATTGATTCTACACGGGTCTATCAAGGGCTCAATGAGACAGTCAATACTTCTCTTCTTTCTATCTTAGAGTGTATTGCGCTTAATGGTATCATGCCTCATTTAACATTTTTATTAGATATGCCAGCAGCGTGTGGTATAAAGCGTGCAAATTTGCGAAGAAAAAAAACTGAAGAAATCGATCATTTTGAAAAAGACCCGCTGGAAACCCAAGAACAAAGGCGTCAAGCTTTTCTTCAATTGGCTAAACAAGAGTCACAGAGATTTCGAGTCATTGATGCTACTGGCTCAGTGGAAGTCATTGCGCATCAAATAAAAAATATTTGTCATCAGGTATTGTTGGATCAATTTTCATGAGTGATGTAATAAATATTTTACGACAATATGATGATATTGATACAATTTTATCGCCGTCCCAGAATAATGTTATCTTTGGTCATGAAGATGTTCGTCACTTTTTGGCAGAAATGCTTAAAGAAGAGCGTTTGCACCATGCTTTATTATTCGAAGGGGAATATGGAATTGGAAAGGCGACATTAGCGTTTCATCTTGCTTGGAATATTTTAAGTTCTCAAAAGAAAAATTTCCTAAAACCCGATCCTCATTCTACTTCATGGCGCCAAATTACACAAGGAAGTCACCCTGGTCTTTTGTATATTTCACGTCGATTTGATGTAAAAACACAAAAGTTTAAAACAGGAATACTCATTGATGATATCCGTGATATTATGCATTTTTTAAGCCGAACATCGCAAGATAATGGATGGCGTATTGTTATTATTGATTCCGCAGATGATATGAACAGAAATGCAGCAAATGCAATTCTTAAAATACTTGAAGAACCTCCTGCAAAGACGCTCTTTATTATTATCGCACATTCTTCAGGCAAATTGCTTCCAACAATTCATTCACGCTGTCAAAAAATTTCTTTTCGCCCACTGTGTCATGATGAAATGAAAAAAGTCATTACACATATTTTCACCAATCAGGATTTACCTGATGAAAAAACAATTGAAATGATCATTAAAAAATCCAAAGGAAGCCCTCGAAAAGCTGCTTTATTTATTCGCCATGGCGGTCTTGAAATTATTAAAACGATTGATGCCCTTCTAAAACAACCTGTTTGTAACGCAACGATTGTACACACGCTTGCACAAACATTCTCATCTGTTTCTTCCCCCTTCCAATTTCAACAATTTTGTGATGAAATTCTTGATAAAATTCAACAAAAAGCTATCATGTTCGTTGAAAAAGGAAACTTATTTCTCTCAAAAAAATATGCGCAAAAATGGCAAGAGATTCATCAAGAAATAGAGGAAATACAACTGTTTAATCTCGATAAGAAGCAGTTTGTTATTAACTTACTTTTTAGAGTTCATAAGATTATTCATGAGGATTAGTTTTTCCGTGACAATGTGATGAACAGGCGTTATGTCATTGTATCTTTTATTTATAGCGTTTTACAGTGAGTATGACATGCGTGACACATATTACATAACAACTCCTATTTTTTATCCTAATGGTAATCCGCATATTGGACATGCCTATAGTGCCATTGCAAGTGATGTCTTAGCCCGCTTTCAACGATTAAACGGAAAAAAGGTATTTTTTCTTTCTGGTACAGATGAGCATGGTTTAAAGATGCAACAAACCGCAGCAGTATTGGGCATAACACCTCAACAACTTGCAGATCGTAATAGTGCTGTATTTCAAAAAATGCTTGCGGTATTAAATTGTTCTAACGATGATTTCATCCGTACAACAGAAGAGCGCCATTATCAAGCTTGTCAAGAAATTTGGAAAAAGATGGAAGAAAATGGCGATATTTATCTCGGCCGTTATACGGGTTGGTATTCGGTTCGCCAAGAAGCCTATTATGAAGAGAAAGATACGGAAGTTGGACCAGATAATATCCGTCGCGAAAAAGAATTAGGTTCTCCCGTTGAATGGAATGAAGAAGAAAGTTATTTTTTTAGACTTTCTCGTTATGAAAAAGCTCTTCTTGAATATTATGAAAAACATCCTGATTTTATTGCTCCCCTTGAGCGGCGTAATGAAATTATAAGTTTTATCAAATCAGGTTTAAAAGATATTTCTATTTCACGGGCAAGTTTTAATTGGGGGATTGCTGTTCCTGAAAATCCCAAACACGTGATGTATGTTTGGGTTGATGCGCTTACAAATTATCTATCAGCAATTGATTTTTTTAATAAAAATTCAAAAAAATGTGATTTTTGGCCTGCAAATACGCATATTATTGGTAAGGATATTATTCGTTTTCATGCCGTCTATTGGCCGGCATTTTTAATGTCTGCGGGAATTGAATTACCTAAAAATATTTTTGCACATGGTTTTTTACTTAATCGTGGTGCCAAAATGTCAAAATCTGTTGGAAATGTCATTGATCCTTTTGAAATGATTGATCATTACGGTCTTGATCAGGTTCGTTATTTTCTTCTCCGTGAAGTACCCTTTGGACAAGACGGTAGTTATAACCATGAAAGCCTTATGAACCGTATTAATGCCGATCTTGCTAATGACCTTGGTAATTTAGCACAGCGTTCTTTATCTATGATTGCCAAAAATTGTGATGCAAAGGTTCCTAGACCCGCTACATTTTTAGTTCAAGATAAACAGCTTTTAGAACAATCTCTTCAAGTGCTTGAAACTGTACACCAAGCGATGTCTTCTCATAGTATGCATTTAGCTCTTTCAGCTATTTTTTCAACTGTAGCAGATGCCAACCGCTATTTTGCCAACGAACAACCTTGGAGTTTACGGAAAAATGATCCAGAGCGATTTTCTACAGTTCTTTATATAACTGTAGAAATCTTGCGACGAATAGGAATTATGCTTTTGCCTTTCATCCCCCAATCAGCAGCAAAACTTCTTGATAGCCTTGCGGTTGCTGAAGATGATCGGTTGTTATATCATATAAGTCATGCAAAAATTCAAGAAGGACTTGATCTTCCACCGCCAGAACCGATTTTTCCTCGTTATGTCTTGAAGAAAGAAGATTCTCATCATGCTCATTGATACACATTGTCATCTTGATTTTGAAGATTTTTCACAAGATTTGGATAATGTTATCCAACGAGCTTTAGATGCTGACGTTAGACGTATGATAACAATTTCAACCCATGTTCGTAAGTTAGATAAGCTGTTAGCCATAGCACAAAGCTATGATCAAGTCTTTTGTTCCGTTGGAACACACCCCAATCATGCGCATGAAGAACAAAATATTACAGCCAAAGAGCTTATACAGCTCTCAAAGCACCCTAAAATAGTTGCGTTTGGGGAAGGGGGGCTTGATTACCATTATGATTATTCTACACTAGAAGAGCAAAAGAAAGTTTTCCAAGAACATATCATTGCTTCTCGAGAAACACAGATTCCTCTTGTTATACATTCACGCAATGCAGATATTGATATGGAGAAAATCTTACGCGAACAGATAAAGGAAGGGGCTTTTCCCTTTATTCTTCATTGTTATTCCTCTGGAATACAGCTTGCTCGCGCTGGCATTGAACTTGGTGGTTATATTTCTTTTTCAGGTATTCTTACTTTTAAAAACGCATTTGAAATCCGTGAAATAGCAAAAATTGTGCCCCATGAGTGTTTATTGGTGGAAACAGATGCACCATTTTTAGCCCCCACTCCTCATCGAGGAAAAACCAATGAACCATCTTTTGTATGCTATACAGCAGCTGTTTTGGCTGAAACAATTGGCCTAAGCATTGAAGAAACAGCTCAAATAACAACGCGTAATGCTTTTCGTTTATTTAGCAAAATGAAATAAGGCAAAGGGTATGTTTGATCGATACCGATTTACAATATTAGGCTGTGGTCCTTCTCCAGGAGTCCCACGCCCCAATGGTGATTGGGGAGCTTGTGATCCGAATAACCCTAAAAATAAACGCTACAGAAGTTCTTTATTAGTTGAACGCATTAAACCATCAGGAAAAAAAACAACAGTCGTTATTGATACAGGGCCAGACTTTCGCTCACAAATGATCGATGCGCGTGTAAACCATCTTGATGCTGCACTTTATACGCATTCTCATGCAGATCATATCCACGGTATTGATGATTTACGCAGCTATGCACTTGCACAAAAATGTTTAATCGATATCTATGCAGATAAGTTTACATTAAAACATCTCAAAAATGCTTTCGGATATTGTTTTCAAACGCCAAAAGATTCATCTTATTCGCCTATCTTAAAAGAACATCCTATCGATGAAGATAGTCAATTCATCATTCAAGGGCAGGGTGGAGCAATAACTGTCAGTACACATTTACAATGTCACGGTAATATTCATTCTTTAGGTTTTCGTATTGGGAATGTTGCTTATTGTACAGATGTTAGTGAATTTCCTGAAAAAACATTATCTAAATTAATGGATTTGGATATTCTTATCATTGAAGCTCTTCAATTTAAATCTCATCCGAGTCATTTTTCTGTTGATCAAGCATTACAATGGATAGAATATTTAAAGCCAAAACAAGCTATACTCACACATATGGACAGATCGCTAGATTACAATGAGGTTGTCAATTACGTTCCAGCATACGTAAAACCTGCATATCAAGGGCTTATTTTTGAAACAGAGGCATAAGCTTATTGTAACGTAATATTTCAGGTTAAATAAAAATACTTTTTAAAGATTATCCTTTATTTTGTTTTATTTTTGTCGTAATTGGTGCTTTTTATGTCAAGAATGAGGTTTTTTTATGTATAGATATTTTAAGCGGGGAATATGTATTGTGGCTTTAGCTGTTTCCTTAACAGCATGTGGGGGGCGTTTAGAAAAAAATATTTCAACGACAACATTACATGATGGAGCAATGAGTTGCGCCGATATTCAACGGGAATTTTTTGCTAATAAACGTCAGATTAATGATACAATTGCAGAGCGCTCTAAAGCAAGAAACAAAAATGTAGCTTTAGCAGCAGCAGGTGTTGTATTTGTACCTGCTTTGTTTTTTATGGATGTAAAATCAAGCGAAAGTAATGAAATTTCAGCTTTAAATAATCGTAATGCTGTTTTGAGTGATCTTGCGCGTATGAAACGCTGTAAAATAGCACAATAATTTTTCTTATTTATACTCCGTAATTTTATTATAACTATTTGGTCTTTAAGGGGAATATACTTAAAGACCAATTAAGCAGCATACGCTCTTTAAAATTATAGCCAAATTCATTTTCCATTTTCTCCAAATCTTCCGTAAATTTGGGGCGAGAGGATATATATGTTCTAATAGAGAATTTAGGTGTTTCTATTTGGATTAGAGGCTTTATTTTCTGCATCAGATTATCGCATAATATATATTATGTAACTTTTTTGGAAAGGGTATTTTATAGTATCAGCACTTTGAAATATGAGTTGTTTGGCAATTGTAGCGAATATCTTTTTTAATTTTAAAGACTTGATGACTTTAGATTGAAAACCGATCGTGTTTTATTTTAGCTGGAAAGTTTTAATCACACTCGTTTTTTGTTTTTTACTCTTTTAAAAAAAATCATCATAATTTGTAGGATCACAAAAGCTAAAAATAATATTCCATGAAATAATGGTACAAATGGCTGATCAATAAAATTGGAATAATAGATTGTTATTGTTTCAATCAATGCAGCGCTACACCATAAAATAATGCCCCATAGCGAATACATCCAAAGTCCAATCAAGGCAACAGGATAGAGAATGGCCAATATAGCTGATGCAAATTGCCACTGCCAAGGCATAAGGTCAAAGCGCCATAGAACACCTGGAAAAACACCAACAAGGCGTATCCAATAAAAAACACTCAAACTTAAGCAAATAAGCGCCAAAAAACGTAAATAACAGTTATAAATTAAGTCGATTTTTGAAATCCGTTTTTGTGCACTATTTTTCACAATAATAGCTCTTGTTCAATAGGTTGGAAGTAAGAATTGACCATTTCATCTGTTACATTTGAAAGTTTATCTGGCTGCCATTGAGGTGTTTTGTCCTTATCGATTAACATAGCACGTATCCCTTCATGAAAATCATGTGCATTAATCATATGATGTGCAATGCGGTTTTCAATTTTTATACAATCTTCTAAAGTTCGAGGTATATTTTGTTTCATTTGTTTCCAGATAACTTTTAAACTCATCGGAGAACGTGACTGCAAAATATCATAACATTCTTTAGCAAATAAAATACCTTCATTATTTTTTTTATTAAGCAATTCAAGACATTCTTCTAATGTATTAGCACTAAAACAAGTGTTAATGATACAACGTATTTCATGACTTGTTTCATAGTCTTTTGTAATTGCGCACTCCTCTAAAGCTAAAGTAGGATTTCCTTTCTCAATAACAGCTTTTCTAATTATATCGAATTCAATTTCAGGAACAGCATGTGTTGCTAATCCTAAATTTAAACAATCTCCCCATTTGATACGAGCACCAGTTAATGCAAGATAAATGCCAAAATGATTGGGAAGAGATGGTAAGAAAAAACTTGCACCAACATCTGGAAAAAATCCAATCGCAGCTTCCGGCATTGCAAAAACTGTATTTTCTGTAACAATTCGATGTGAACCATAGAGAGAAATGCCTACCCCTCCTCCCATCCAAATACCGTTTAAGAAAGAGATATAAGGCTTTGAAAAACGTTTAATATAAGCATTTAAACTATATTCATCTCTAAAATATTGATAAGCAGAAGCACTTCTCCCCATATGGTAGATTTCTACAACATCTCCACCAGCACAAAAAGCACGTCCCTCCCCTTCAATTAAGACACAAAAAATATCATTATCCGTTTCCCAGGTCTTGAGAGCTTTTTTTAAAGCGGAAACCATCCGCCCATTAAGAGCATTTAATGCTAAAGGACGTGAGAGTTTTATAATACCAGCACGCCCTTCTTTCGTAAAAGAAATATCATTACCCGCTCCAAAATCAATTTGCATCTCACACCCTTCTTAAAAACAACTAATCAACTGTTTTTTTTATATTTTTTGCCCCAAGTTGAGGAAATATTTGCATAATCGCGCCAATACAATATATATAAATTCCTGTTATTGAAATCCCTATTTTGACCCAATATGGAGCCTCTAATTGATAAAAGAAGGCTGCAACACCAAAGAAACACCATAAGAGAAAAATTGGAAAATTAACTCTCCGTAATCGAAGGACTCTTACAGGATGGATGAAATAAATTGGCAAGAAAGATATAATTGCCGATAAAACAATGATGATAAAAGTAATCCACTCCGCTGGTCTTACGACAAAAAGTGTAAAAACCATCATATTCCAAACAACAGGAAATCCTTTAAAAAAGTTTTCTTTGGTTTTCATACCAGTATCGGCATAATAAATAGCGGATGAAATAACAATGATTGCACTCAATGCAAACGATAACCCTACCCCCATAAAACCACTTTGATAGAGGGCAAAAGCAGGAATTAAAACATAAGTTACATAATCAATGATATTATCTAACAGCTCTCCAGACCATGTTGGAAGTACGTATTTAACATCAAGTTTGCGTGCAATTGGTCCATCTATACCATCAACGAGAAGTGCAAGCCCAAGCCAACAGAACATAGCTGTCCATTCTTTTTGAGATGCCGATATAAGAGAAAGAAACGCTAAAAATGATCCCGAAGCTGTTAGTAAATGAACAGAAAAAGCTTTTGCTTGTGGCATTGTTACTTTTTTATGGCGTAATAATTTAGCGTTTGTTTTAATTTTCTTTGTTAGCTTACGTTTCAAGGCTTTCTTATCCTCGTTTTTAAAGTCTTCATCCATCTACCAATACGCCATTTTACCCATGATATGATTTAGCGTAAAAAAATCATAAAAAGGTTACTTTTTTATATCGCATTATTTATTACATAATATAATAGAAGGGCTTCGTACAATAAAAAGAGAGCAATTATTTGGAAATGTTAAAATATTTGCTCGATGAGGAAAGGCTCAAATCGTTGTGATACTTGAAAAGAAAGAATATAAAGCTATTACTGTTATTGGTGCAGGTCCTGTCGGGATGTTAGCCGCGTTGAGGCTTGCGCATGAAGGTTTTTCTGTTTTTCTTGTTGGGCCCCCTGCTCATACAGATGAGTTACGGACAACAGCTCTTATGATGCCTGCAATACGCACGCTTCAAAAACTCAATATTTGGAATAATCTTCAAAAACAGGCTGCAGCTTTATCGTGCATGAGAATTATAGATATAACTTCCAGGATTGTGCATGCTCCTACGGTGCATTTTTCTTCTGCTGAAATTGGTGAAAAAGCTTTTGGCTATAATATACCCAATGTAGAATTAAACAATGCTTTAGTTGATGCTGTTACACATATGCCCAATATTAAAAGATTTGTTTCTGAAGCCAAATCTTTTAATCATACCAAAAGCCATGTATCTATTACTCTTGCTGATGGTAGAAACATTCAAGCGCCACTTGTTATTGCTGCTGATGGACGTCACTCTCTTACGCGTGCGGCTGCGGGGATAAGTATCAAACAGTGGAACTATCCACAAAAAGCACTTGTTCTCAACTTTTCTCATGAGTTTTCTCATCAAAATACATCAACTGAATTTCATACAGAACATGGTCCATTTACACAGGTTCCGCTACCAGGGCGAAGATCCAGTCTTGTGTGGGTTGTTCACCCTTCTCGAGCTGAGGAGTTATTGAATATAGAATCAAAAGCAATTACAAAAATAATCGAAAACCAAATGCAATCAATGCTTGGAACGCTAACCTTAGAAACATCAATTCAAGCATGGCCGCTTTCAGGGCTTCTCTCTCATCATTTTGCTGCAAATCGAACGATTTTGGTGGGGGAAGCTGCTCATGTTTTCCCCCCTATTGGAGCACAGGGATTAAATTTAGGATTCCGTGATGTTCAAACTTTGATTGATATTCTACCCAATCAAATATCCGATTCTAACTCTGAAATGATTGTTACACGATATAACCAATACCGCAAACCAGATATATTAATCCGAAGTGGAGCTGTTCATACCCTCAACTCTGCTTTGCTTTCTCATATGTTACCTGTTCATATCATGCGCAGTATTGGGCTTGCTCTATTACATCATTGCTCGCCATTACGTAATTTATTTATGCGCGAAGGAATGTATCCTGGTTATGGATTCAAGGAAATGATGCAAATATTCCCAACAAAATCGCCTAAACAAACTCTATTGGGAAATAATGGATAATAACGCAAAATAAATACTAATTTTGTATCTAACTTACTCATGCAAACTAAAAAAGTACATAATGTATAAACAACCAAAGAAATAGTTATTTCTAATAATACATTTTACTAGTACATTTATTGAGTAATAAATGCTATATTCTATCATACGTTTTCTAATGTAAATATTTAAGATTTTTTTAAATTTGAACATATAGAATAATAAAAGATAATTATTTCATTTTATTGATTTGCGCGCTTGTTTTAAAGCAACATCTAGCACTTAAATCTATTTCGCAATAGCGCTTCGTTAATGCTATAAACAAAAAGCTATTAAACCTATCATTTTTATACTTATGAAAGTGCAAATCTGTACACTTCATAGCTTTTTACTCATACACCAGCCCCTTTTTGACATACAAACAAATGATTTTAATTAATTCAGAATAAACAGATTTCAAATGAGAGCAATCATACAATATTCGAAACGCTTATTTAACATACAAAATAATGAGTTATCGTTATAAATCTATGGTTATCAATGAGCAATATAATCGCTCTATGGTTTAATATTGCGCTTTGAAGCATATCTCTTACTGATATGATAAAATTTTTGATTTTCATATTGTTATCAAGCATTTAAAATTCTGTACTGTTTTTTTTACACCATTTTTGTTCTTTCTAAAAAAACAAATTATATTAAAATGACGAAGCATATTTCTTTTAATGTGTATAATAATATATATAAAACTAATATTTATATATCTCATATTTTCTGAAAAAATTACTCTATATATTTAGCATATTGATATGAAGTAAGAGAAAAAATAAATATATTT